>DOYB01000106.1 GCA_003518745.1 Selenomonas sp.
CCCGCGGATCCAATGAGAGGATTGATCTTTCCGCCTGTGTACTTGCACATAATCTTGCCGAAAATGATACCGCCTGCCGTGCCTGCCATGAAGGCAACAAGACCCATGCAGATGATGAGCAGGGTATCGGCCACAAGGAAGCTCTCGGCTGACATTGTCATACCGGTACCGGTGGCAAGGAAAATCGTAACGATATTGCAAAGGGAATTCTGTGCCGTATCAGAAAGGCGATCCGTCACACCGGACTCCCTAAGCAGGTTGCCCAGCATCAGCATGCCCAAAAGCGCCGCTATAGGAGGCAGGAGCAAGCTGATGAAGATCGTGGAGACGATTGGGAACATGACCCTCTCGAACTTCGTCACGGGACGAAGCTCAGTCATGACAATCTCACGCTCCTTCTGGGTGGTAAAGAGCTTCATAATGGGAGGCTGAATCAACGGCACCAAAGACATATATGTATATGCCGCCACAGCTATAGCTCCCAACAGATGAGGCGCAAGCTTGATGGACAGGTAAATTGACGTAGGTCCATCCGCGCCGCCTATGATACCGATGGCCGCGGCCTCCTTGACATCAAAGCCCACCAGCATTGCTCCCACCAGCGCCACGAACACGCCAATCTGTGCCGCCGCGCCAAGAAGCAGGGTAGATGGATTCGCCAGAAGAGGACCGAAGTCCGTCATAGCTCCAATTCCCAAGAATATCAACGGTGGGAAAATCTCGTTGGCAATACCATAATTTATTGCCATCATAAGTCCCATTTCTTCAAAGAATCCCGTCCGGGGAAAATTAGCCAATATACATCCAAAGGCTATCGGCCCCAGAAGGAGTGGCTCAAACTCCTTGACAAATGCCATGTAGAGCAGCAAAAGGCCCACGGCAATCATAATGCCGTTGCCTGCCGTGAAAGCAGAAAAACCGCTGTCATACCACACAGATTGCAAGGAAACGCTAAACGCATTAAAAACTTCCACCTAGAAATCCTCCTTTCTGCTACTGTGTGTTGCCGCCCTGAAAACGACCGGACTGCTTCCAGCCCTGTCGGTCAATCGGACGAACTGCCCGTATCTGTCCCGCGCTGCAGCCATAGGCCGCCAGTGCCGCAGATATGACCGCAATGACTTCGCCGGATACTCCTGATTCCGCGACCGGCTCAGGTTCCTCCACGGGAGGCGCAGGTGCCACCTTAGGAGCTTCTTTGGGAGCCTCCTTTTTCACCGTAGGGTCTACATAGTGAATCAAACGAATTACAAAACTAAGTGAAACTAGTACAATGAATACAATGGTCATGTTGATCAGCATGATGATAAAAGGATTCGTTGTAACCGGATGTCCCATAAAATCACCCCCTTTTCATACATATTCAGAAACAAACTGCATACATTATAACGCCATTATTCAAATTTTGCCATAGGCAATTATCAGGTATCATCGAAAAGAGCCATAAGCTCGTCATAGTCCCTCTTGAGCTGGCTGTATTCATCAGCCAGTTCAAGCGCCGCCAGGACTCCAATCTTGCCACCTGAAAAAATCTTGGCTTTCTGGGAAATTTCTCTCATCTTCTCATCCACAAGCTTCGCAAGCTCCATAAGATATTGTGGGTCGCCATCTGTTTTCAGTTTATAGGTTTCACCGAAAATCTCAACAACAACCTTTTTCGTTACCTTGGTTTTCTCTTCTTCCCTTTTGGCTCCGTTTTCCACTGTGCCACCCACTTTCAAAACAGCTCATGAAAACCTTCAAATACTGTCCGTATAGCTAAATCCCCGCTTTATGCCCGAAGCTCAGCTTTGAACTTAGAAGAAATGGCAGAAATTATATTGTTGAAGGCCGTATCTGCTTCTTCATCAGTAAGCGTACGTTCGTCAGACTGGAAGCGCACGGTAAAGGCCAGGCTCTTCTTGCCCTCGGCAATCTGCTTGCCGGTATATACATCGAAAAGAGTTACCTCCCGGAAGTGCTTGCCACCGTTCTTCTCGATGACCTGCTCCACTTCTCCCGCAGCCACCGCATCATCCACCAGCATAGCTAAATCCCTTGTAATGGCTGGATACTTCGGCAGGTGTTCACAGTGGAAATTTTTTGCCGTATACTTCATCAAGGTATCGATATCCATTTCAAAGATATACATCTTCTTGGAAATCCCGAAAGCCGCGGCCACAGCAGGATGTACCTCTCCCACGGTGGCTATGATTTCACGGCCCTTCTTGAATACCGCGGTCTTCCCGGGGTGCATAGCATAATGCTCTCCCGGCTCAACAGTATACTTGGAAATGGCAATCTGCTTAAGAAGCTCTTCCACGATTCCCTTCATGTCATAGAAGTCAACTTCGTCCTTGGCCTGGCTCCAACCCACAGCATTGCGGCGTCCCATGATTATTCCAGCAAGCTTCAGCACCTGAACCGGCTGTTCCGTAACTGGCAGTGCCTTGGGATAAAATACAGGCGCCACCTCGAAAAGACGGACATCCTCATTCTTGCGGCTGTAGTTGCGCAGGGCATTTTCAAAGATACCTGAGAGCAAGGTTGTCCTTACCAATGGATACTCATCAGTAAGCGGATTCATGATGGGAACTGCCTGCCTAAGGGGACTGTCCTCAGGAATCCTCAGCTTATCAAATACGCTTGGATGGGTGAATCCAAAGGAAAGCTCCTCGCACATACCCATTCCCACAAGGACTGACTTTATCTTGTCCACAAAATCCTGCACCGGGCTTTGGCCTCCCTGTACCGCACGGCCAAAGGGCAATGTGGAGGGAATGTTATCGTAACCGTGGATACGCGCGACTTCCTCAGAAATATCCTCCATGCAGCTCACATCGTTGCGCCATGAGGGAACAAGTACCTGATAGCTTCCCGGACCCTTTTCCTCCACCTGAAAGCCCAGCTTTTCCATTATCCCTGTCATTTCTGAAGCAGGCAGTTCAGTTCCAAGACGGCGATTTATATCTTCAACGGTAAAATCCACTCGGACTTCAGCTTTCGGGTTGGGATAGACATCAACAACACCCTTGGCAACAGTACAAGCGCCCATATCCTGCAAAAGCTGGGCTGCCCTGTCCAATGCCCGGATGGTTTTAGTCACGTCAACACCCCGCTCAAACCTCCCGGAGGCTTCGGAGTGAAGTCCGCATGCCCTAGCCGTACGCCTGATGCTGGGGCCGTTGAAGGAAGCGGCTTCAAGTACCACGGTGGTTGTATTCTCCGTGATTTCTGTTTCCAAGCCGCCCATGATTCCGGCAAGTCCTGCCGGCTTTTCACCATCGGCGATTACCAGTTCATCCCCCTTTGCCACCCTCGAGGAATCATCCAATGTGTGGAGGTTTTCTCCGGCCACCGCGCGTCGTGCGGTCAGACTATGTCCCACCACCTGATCGTAGTCGTAGGCATGCATAGGCTGTCCAAGCTCTACCATAACGAAATTGGTCACATCAACTACATTATTTATTGCCCTTATACCGGCACCTTCAAGACGTTCCCGCATCCATTCGGGAGATGGGCCAAGCTTCACATTCTTCAGCACCCTGGCAGAGAACCTGCCGCACAGGTCAGTGGCCTCGATGCCGATTTTTATCATGTCACCGGCTTTTGCCTCGTCATCCTCATTTACCTTGATTTCCGGCCAATTAGGTTTTTTTCCGGTCAATGCCGCGGCTTCCCTTACAAGGCCAAAGACACTGAAGCAATCCCCACGGTTTGCCGTAAGCTCAAATTCCAGCACCACATCATCAAGGCCCAGAACGTCCTTTGCCGGTACCCCAATCGCTGTATCCTCCGGCAATATATAGATTCCCGTTTTCTGTTCTTCGGGAAGTGCCTCAAGATTCAAATGAAGTTCCCCTGCGGAACAAAGCATTCCATTTGACGCTACGCCCCTCAACTTGCCCTTTGATATTTTCTGTCCGTTAGGCAAATGTGCTCCGACAAGAGCCACAGGCACTACCTGCCCCTCGGCTACATTGGGAGCTCCTGTCACAATCTGGATTGGTTCATCCTTTCCGATATTCACGGTGCAGACCAGCAGGTGATCGGAATCCGGATGGGGCACCACCTTATCAAGACGCCCAGTAACCACCTTTTCCAGTCCGGCATCCGCACGAATCACGTTTTCAACGGGTATACCCG
>DOYB01000171.1 GCA_003518745.1 Selenomonas sp.
GATTGAATTGTTTTATTTTGAACAGACATAGGCCAACTAAAAGGCTTGCTAAGGACAAGTAGACAGAAGGCCAGTGCGCGTCAGGCCGGAATTTCATCTTTATGGTATTTTGCCCTTGCCCCATAGGTATTCCAATCCATCCTCCGAGTACGGAACTCAAGGCGCAGTCCTTTCCATTTACCTCGCATTTCCACCCTTTGGAGTACCAGATGGGGAGGAATAGGGTGCCGCCATCGGAGGATATGTGCTTCAGGTTTACAAAATCGGAACCCGTTTCCAGTTCGGAGTTCTTATTCTTTTCGTTAAGCTGTGCCATAGTTTCTGACATTGTACCTAAATCCAAAAGCCCAATGTGAACCTGCGAGAAATCATAGTCATCGTCCGTATCCAGTTCAAGTATTACAGTTTCATTTTTAAAGGTTCCAAGGTCCACCACACGGCAGTTCAGACTGCGCGGATATTCAGTACCATCCAAAAGGGCACCATTTGTGATAATAAAGTTTTCTCCATTTATTGAAATAGACCGTATCTTATCCTTGCTGTCGCTGTAAAAGTACAGCTCATTTTGTCCATGCACCGGAATTTCCAAACGCTTTCCTTTTTCCTCGTGCTCGTGAATCAACTCATCGGACCTTCCTGAAATGGCACGGAACAATTCATTCTGGAAGGCGAATACATTGTCCTTTGGCATGGCCTCACCATGAAGCTCAATCCCAAAGGGGAATACAAAGCGGTTTTGGTAAAAGTGAACTATTGAAACAGACTTATCTAATTCGTAAAGGTTGGAATCCAGCAGGGTATTAACTGTAAATACGGCTCGAATGTTAAGCAGCGCGTCCGTGAATACCGTTCCTCCCGTGTCCGTCATTTGGTCCATATGTTCGGTGTTGCCTACGACATCCACATAGCCCAGAGAATTGTAGTAATGGATCATGTATTTTGGAACAGTTCCAGTCCCATTGCTGATGGATGAGGTATTGGTGACCATAGCATAATTGGGACCAAAATAGCTGTAATAATCACGAATTCGGACAGCAGGCTCCAGTAGGTTTGGGGGAATTTCATGCCTAAATTTGGCAGCTGCAGACCAAAAGCTGTGAGTTTTTGCAAGAGCAAGAGCATCGTCCTGAGAACTTTCTGTATCGCGGAAAACAGGTGCTATCCAAAGGAAGGCGCTGCATATAGTATCTAGGATAAGAACGGATATTAGAACCTGTTTTTGATAGGGGAGTTTTCCTTTTAGGATGTAGCGATAAAAAATCATCATCAAAACAATCCATGCGGGTGTTACGTTTGTGGTGGGGAACTGCATAAAACAGGCAGTAAGCCCTACGAGACCTATGATTGCCGCTATTATGAGAGAGCTTGTTTTTTCTCTTTCCTGACATTGGGTAAAACTCAGGAAACGATTATGCATAATGACTAAGAAAACCTCTATCAGAACAAAGTTAAGGATGAATGCGAAACGGACAGGCCAGAGGGTACGTGATCCCCCATGCCAAAGCAGTTCAGTACCGGGGATAAACATGGCCAAGCAGATTAGCAGCAATTGGAATCTATGATAGAGGAGGGCTCCTTTGAGATGCTTCCACGATGATGATATGGAGGCAAGGAATAGACTGCTTCCCAGAAAGAAAAAAACGCAGGCAATGAAATGCTCCAAATCAAAAAAAGATATGGTCTCCATTGCCCGCAGGTAGGTTCCGCTCAACCCGCCCTGGGTTCCGGTCTCCATTCGGGATGAATTGGATAGCCCATACAGGGACGGCAGCCATCTGAACGCGCTTATACCTATGGCCAGCAGCGTCGAGAGGACAAGCTTGCTGCACCTTTCACAGAATTCCTCACGTGGAATCTTGAAATAGAAATAAAGTATGCTGGCGGAGAACAAATACAGTAATACCATGTAGCTAACATAGATATTGTGGGCAATGGACAAAGCCAGTACGGCAATATATAGTAAAGGTTTTCTCTTCTCCAGAAGAGAGTAAAATCCGGCCATCAGGATTGGAAATAGTACGGCAATATCCAGCATGACGTAGTCAATCTGGTGATAGATAAGCGCGCAGGATCCCAGACCGTACAGGACACTGCATATAATTTTCCATATGCGATCTACCTGATAGCGACAGGTGAATATGTACATAGCAAGGGCCATAGCCACCATTCGCGCCAGTATTATGATGGAAACGAATTGGTAAATGTTTTCTCGTTCTGTCAACAGCAACAGCAGATGAAAGGGGGTAAAGGAATATCCAAGCGGAATGCCGCCGGAAAGATACCATGCAAAGTGTGGTGATACCGCACCGGTTAAAACGTCATAGGCGCGATAGAGGTAGTGTATGCCCTGATCCGTCATATCCCCCCATATCATCAGCTCATTGCCGAATGGATATATTCCCTTGATGGCGTAGACGCTAAGGATGAAGGCACATATTATCCCGGTTATTATGCAGTTGTCTTTGACGTATTGCTTCATATACAACTACTCCTTTGATTTGTGCTATGAAAGCCCAAGAAGTCAAGCCACGACGCGAAGCTAGAGGCGCAGGCTGATTGGCGGCTTTCATGTAATGGCGTAGTGCGAAACATCGTTTCGTACGGAGTTTGCTTATAATAGTGTGGACTTTGACAGAAGATGTCTATTGCATGAGCTTGCGGGACGCATTAAAAATGAAGGTTATGAGAGGTACAATATAAATGAGTAAAACAAATATCGCAGAACAGGAAATATAGCATACCCCAAGGCTGCAATCTAGGGGTTTAAGGCCGTTGCCTAACTGACCTGTCTTTTCAATATATAGGAAAACGATTACTCCGATAATGCTCAACAAAACTATAATACGTCCCGGAGTTGAAGTTTTGGGCGTATATATCATGCGGATCTCATTTTCGCCTGAATCCACTGGAATACCCACGAATCCCCCCAGTACGGAGCGGATGTCTGCCGGGACTCCATTTACCTCGCAGGTCCAGCAGTTGGAGTACAGAACGGGTAGAAACAGACTTCCACTGCTTGGGGATATTTGATGAAGGTATACTGAGGAAGGGCCGACCTCTACGTGATCCACTATATTATCCTTTTGGATATCATCGAAGGCCTGTTTCATCATCGGAATGTCAAGCAAGCCTATACGAATATTGTATGGATCATTATCTCTTGAGGGGGTGACCTCAAGCAATACGGTTTCGTTTTCAAATGTACCCAAATCTAGCAGACGATTATTGAATTCCACCGGATATTCAAGGTTTTCCTCCTCAGTAAGATTCGGGATAGGGTAAACCTTTCCGTTTATTGATAGGCTATCTATCATTTTTTTGCCTGAGAACTTGTACAGATTGTCTATATAGAAATAAAGTTCTTTTCTGCCCTCAACCTTTACTTGTATACGGCATGTGGATTTCAGAGGGTAGACTAACTCCTGGATCAGCTTTTCGTCTTTTCCTGTCAGAGCTTGAAATATATGATTCTGGTAATCGAAGATATTTTCATCAATCTCGGTGTTTTCCTTCAGTACGATGCCGGTAGGGAGTGTGTATCGTGACCAATACCAGCGAACCGACTGAATTGAGTTGTCTTCCTGATAAAATTCTTCGCTCAGGCTTTTTCCAGTCGTGAAGGCTGAGTGAATGCCAAGAAGAGCATCACTGAAAAGAGTTCCCCCGGAATCCAGAACGCGGACGTATTCAGAGCCATATCCAAGGCATAGGTACAGCTTATTCACCCAATTGGGGATTGAACCGCGGAAGTTCGCAATAGAGTAGGTGTCTGTGATTGCCGCGTAATTGCTGTTAAAGCTGTTGTCAATATCCCTTGTGCGGTGCAGTGGAGAAATCCTGCTCCTGTCGATTTCGGTGGAGAGCTTTGATGCTATGGGAATGTAGCGGTTTAATTCAACGGTATTCCAGTCCGGTGTAATCTGTTCAACGCTGGTAGATATCTTTTCAAATTCGGGTGCGATCCAGAGAAAGCCGGTGCAATACAATTCTGTACATAACGCGATACACAGGAGAGACGTTTTAATATTCGTTCGCTGATTGCAAAGGAATGCGTAAAACAGCAGCCATAGCAGAATAAGCATAACCGTGGCAAAAAGCAAAAGGAACAAGGCACGTGCATACAGTTCCCTTAGCAAAAGTTCGATTGTTACTAT
>DOYB01000038.1 GCA_003518745.1 Selenomonas sp.
TCGTAACGCAGGCGTTTATCAAGGGCATCAATCTGAGCCTGCAGCCGATCCAATATTTCCTGTGATACAGCCATGATAATCAATGGTTGGCCATACGATAGATTTCGATGGCCGTATTCTTGTCAATAGGATGGAAGGTCGAGACGGATTGGGTTCCGTTTGCGGTGCACATATTCGCAAGGTATTCCAGAACCTCTTCCCGTTGTACCCCTATGCCAAGCTCGGAGAAGCAGAGGGGCATGTGGATTTCATGGAAGAATTCTTCCATCTTCCGAATACCTGCCCTGGCCATTTCCTCATCTGTACCGGAATCCACCCCGAATACCTGTTTCGCGAAGTAGGCGAAGCGGGCGGGGTTATCCTTGTAAACATAGCGCGCCCAGGAACCCCATACCGCGGTGAGGGACGCGCCGTGAGCCACATCGAACTTCCCGCTGAGCTCATGTCCCAGCTTATGAGCCGCGAAATCCTTCATGCGGCCCAGCTCGGTAAATCCGTTATGAGAAACCGTACCGCACCACATGAGCTCGCTCATGGCATCATAGTTCTTACGGCTTACCATAAGAAGCCGGCCCTGCTCCATGACATTCCTGATCAGCGCTTCAGCCACCAGATCCGTGAAGTGGTTGCCCTCTATGGGGGTGAAGTAGCGCTCCAGAGTGTGCATGATTATATCGGAGATACCGCAGGCAAGCTGTTCCTTCGGAACGGTATAGGCAAATTCCGGATTCATTATGGCGAAGGCAGGACGATTGAATTGGCTGTTGAGCCCCTTCTTCTTGTTGTTTTCCTCATTCGTAAGGACAGCGGAATCGCTGCTCTCGCTGCCTGCCGCCGGGATGGTAAGCACGGCTCCCACAGGCATGCTCTTTGTAAGGGGAACCTTACCTGTCCAGAAATCCCATATATCCGTACCGGGATTTGCCGTGCCGTGGGCAATGGCCTTTGCCGTATCGATTACACTGCCGCCGCCTACAGCCAGAATGAAATTGGCTTGGAAAAGGCGGGCTTCCCTGACACCCTCACGGGCCAGATTCACCCTGGGATTTGGCTGGACGCCTCCCAATACTTCGAAGGCAAGGCCGCCTGCCGTCAGGATGCGTTCGATACGGGCAAGAAGGCCGTTCTTTACGACACTGCCGCCTCCGTAAACGATATATACGCGGCTGCCGCCGTACTTGCGTATCTTATCGGCAACCTTTTCCTCCGCGTCTCTGCCGAACACGATTTCCGTCGGGCAGCAAAATTCAAATGACTGCATATTGCGCCTCCATTTCGGTAGGTTGATAAAATTTCAAGATTCCACATAGGCCATGACAACAGTTATGTCGTCGCCACAGCCCTCCTCACTGGTCTGGGTGAGCCATGCGGGCAGCTTTTCCTGTACTGCCTGCGGTCCGTGCTTTTCAAGAAGCTCGAGATACCCCTTGCAATTCTTGAAGAATTCATCCTCGGACACGAAGCTGTTTATCATGCCGTCGGTGCTCAGCATATACATGTACGGAGCATCTGCGGGCGATCTTTTTTCAATCGTGGTCTCAGCTTTCTTCCAGGCGCCTATCTTTGCCATGGAATGGGTCTCAACTCCAAGAATTTTCTCCTGTTTCACCATAGGTGTTACCGAGTTTCTTTCCACTCGGTTTATATCCCCGTCACCCAGTTGATAAACGAAAACGAAGCCTTCGGTTATGAGCATTCCCAAAAGGGTAGTGCCATAAAGCCTGTAGATGGCGGATTTCTGGTCATCAGGCTCGTTATCAGCCTCCATGGGCGGATTCTTTTTCTTGTTGGTGTTGTAATCCCGAAGAACCCTTGCCTTCCATTCGATATCCAGTGCCTGAATGAAGTGTATGACCTCTGACTCGCGCTTTAGCTGATGGTACAGGGATTCCATGTCCTGACGGTACTTGAAGCAGAACTCTGCCATCACGTCACAGAAGGTGTTCACCGCCAGGCGCGATCCGTTTTCGCTGTATGGGCAGGCACTGCTGCCATGTCCATCTGCCACAGACAGAAGGGTTACATCATTGCCCATGCCGCTGTAGAAGATATTCCGCGGGGTTGCTTTGGCATATCTGAAACTTTGGTCGCGAATAGCAAAATTGTCCTGGCACGGAAGACCGGAGCGTCTGTGGGATGCCCCCTGCACCGATGTTCCAAGAAATCTCATGCCCATATACGCACCTCGTTACCACACATCTGAGCCGTCCACATCTTCCTCCGGTGTAGGTAAATTATCCATATCCAAAATCATGGCGCTGGTAGTTTCCCCTTCTCCGGTTCCGGCCATGTCCATGGTGGCCGAAGATTCGCCGGTCATACCCGTGGAAACAGAGGATACGGCTGTTGAGGCCCATTTGATCATCTTTGTGAGCATGGTGGCGTTATTGGCCTGAAGCACCAATTCCTGATTGCCGGTGAACTCCGTAAGAATCTCTTGATCCGCGTCCTGGCCGATGGCAATGGCAATCTTCACAGCCTTCTTCATCCAGGGGAGCTTCTGAAGGTTCGCGAGGGACTGCTTGTAGTCATCGGTGGGCTGTCCGTCGGAAAGCATAACCACCACAGGGGGCAGAGCACGCTCCGGCATGGGTGGGATGGAGAGCTGGGCGGCCAGAAGGTCAAAGGCCTTTCCCATATCCGTGAGCCCAACGGCTCCCAAATCCTCCCAGACATATTCCTCGACCTTGACAGGCTCCGCGGTTACCCAGGAGGCTCCACTTGAAAACTTCAGAGTGCGCACATAGAGCTGGGCGTTAGGGTTGTTTTCTGCCTCCTCAACCATTTCGGGAAGCACGTTCTGTATGGCGTTATTGACGACGCCAATCTTTTCCCCGTCCATGGAACCGGAGCAGTCAACCATCCAGAAGAAGTGAAGGGGTCTGCTTGCCAGTTCTCCGCCGGGTCTTACAAGTACCTCAGACATATTGTTTTCTCCTTTATCCATATAGAATTCCGTTGGAAAATTTCTTCCACACATCATTGCGGGCCGTGAAAATCGCCGGCTCGATTTTTTTATATCTCACATAATCATCTGAATCGACAATCATCGTAAAAAACTCGTAAAGCCTCGGAACCGTATGCATGTATCCGTCAAAGATGAGTTTTGGGTTGGGGAATACCGCATATTTCGATGCCGCGAAGGGGAAGGCCCAATACCGCGAGCGCTTCCAACAGACCGTCCACCATTCCTGGGAACCGGGCTGCTTCTTTATTTCGGACACCCAGAACTTAGTGGTGGAAACATGGAACCGTTTGACATTGTGCTGGAAGCAGCAGTTGGTGCTGCGCTCCTCAAGCTCTTCACTCTTTGCTGAAAGAAGGGTATTGTAATCCTTTACTATCTCCTCCAGCCTGCGGTTTTCCTCCCGCTCCTCAGCCATGGGATCCGGTGGTTCCTCCTTGGGTTCCGGAACCCGTATGACAGGCCCCTTTTTCCTGGGAGCCACGTCCTCGATGACTATATCCTCATAGGGCAGCTTCAGCGCCGTCAGCCACATGATGATGGCTTTCTTGGCGGCTCTGCCGCTGATGCCATAGTCATCCGTCAGGCACTTAACATAGCCATGCATGCTGAACTTGTCTACACGGCCCGCGGCTGAGGCATTTTGCAATAGCCCCGATTCTGCGGTCATATAGAGCAGGTTCTGCAGCAGCTTGTCCCTGGGGAAATAATCCTTCAGTGCAGCCTTCAAGCGCCTTTCATTTTCAAGCAAATCGGGGAACAGGTTCAACAGCTCCTGAAGTCTGCGCGGGATTTCCTCAGCCATTACTCAAATCTCCCCGTTACTGTTCCAAAATCAAGACTTACGTTCTTTGCGATGGTAGCTGCCTTTCCACTGGGCACTATGAGCTGGGAGCCATCCTCCTTTAGATAGGTCCAGTTCTCATCAGTCAGGTTGCGGACGCCCCACTTTGTCGCATCCTTGGGATTGACGATAATCTCACCCACGGGAGTCTGCATGTCGTAATCCCCGCGTATATGGTGGGAATAGAGCTTTGCTCCCGCGACTATTGGGATGTGGATCTGCTTCTTGCCCTCGCCGATTACGATTTGGGAGCCTATGGTTATGACATCCCTGCACTTGGGATTCCAGCAGAGATGGCCGGCCTTGCCCTTTTCATCGTCATAGAAGTTCTTTGCTCCGCAGCTCTGGCAGACTATAATGCCTGAGGCCAGCTTGGCAAGAGCCTCAAGCCACTGGTTTTCAGTCACCCGCTTCGCGGGCTGGTTGAGCCCGGTGGTGAAGGACTCTATGAAAAGGTCCTTTATATACTGGGGGTAAATATCCCAATACACCAGAGCATTGTCATGGTAACCCTTTACTGGGCGGTTCTTCTTGTTCTTGGGGTCCCATATGAAAATGGGGTTGTCCCCATAGAGCTTGCGCATTGCAGGAAGATCCATGCACTTTATCTTCGCTTCCTCGGCCCCTTCAAGAGGATGGCTGATCATGAGCATGTAGAAAAGCAGTACCGCCAGGGAAAAGCGGTCCGTATTGCGGGAGGGCTGAGCCTGTCCCCGGACGATTTCCGGTGCCATGAATCTGGGAGTGCCCTTGACGCCTCCCGCGACGGTGCCGTTGGGTGTCACATTGTCATTGTCGCAGATTTTCACGTCCCCGGTCACCGGGTCAAAGAAAGCGTTTCCAAAGGATATAT
>DOYB01000215.1:0-5056 GCA_003518745.1 Selenomonas sp.
GAGTGAAAGTCGCTAAACTTAAATTAATTATTCAAAATTTTATCTATCTTGTGGGAAAGGGCGGAGATTTCATGTATCAGGATGACTATAAGCGTTGGTGCGAGGCAGATTTGATTGACTTCGATCTCAACAAGGAACTGCGGGACATTGAGGGGGATGACGAGGCCATCAAGGATCGTTTCGCCGTGGCGCTTAAGTTTGGAACGGCCGGACTTCGGGGAACCTTGGGGGCCGGTACCAACCGTATGAACATCTGGGTGGTTCGTCAGGCCACTCAGGGCGTTGCCGATTGGGTGAAGACACAGGGCGGCAGCCAGACCGTTGCCATCAGCTATGACAGCAGGCTCAAGGGCTGGACCTTTGCCCGTGACGCTGCAGGAGTCTTGGCAGCCAATGGAATAAATGTTCGCATATATGATGAATTGATGCCGGTTCCCGCGCTCAGTTTTGCCACGCGCTACTATAAGTGCAATGCGGGCATAATGGTTACCGCTTCCCACAATCCGGCCAAATATAACGGCTATAAGGCATACGGTCCTGATGGCTGCCAGATGACGGACGATGCGGCGGCTGTGGTCTATGACTCCATCCAGAAGACAGATATCCTGACAGGCGCCAAGTACATGAGCTTCGCGGAGGGCGTTGAAAAGGGGCTTATCAAATTCGTCGGAGAAGATTGCAAGAATGCCCTTTATGATGCCATTGAGGCACGCCAGGTACGTCCCGGACTCTGTAAGACAGCCGGCTTGAAGCTGGTCTATTCTCCCCTTAACGGCACGGGTCTTGTTCCTGTCACCAGAGTTCTGAAGGATATGGGCATCACCGATGTTACCATTGTGCCTGAGCAGGAATATCCCAACGGATATTTCACCACTTGCTCCTACCCGAATCCTGAGATTTTCGATGCTTTGAAAATGGGACTTGACCTTGCCAAGGAGGTTGGGGCTGACCTGATGCTGGCAACTGACCCGGACGCGGACCGCGTAGGTATTGCCATGAAGTGTCCGGATGGTTCCTATGAACTGGTATCCGGCAACGAGATGGGTGTTCTGCTCCTTGATTACATCTGTCAGGGCCGCATAGAGAAGGGGACTATGCCGAAGAATCCCGTTGCGGTCATGTCGCTGGTTTCCACCCCGCTGGCAGTTAAGGTTGCGGAGCACTATGGTGTTGAGCTTCGTCAGGTGCTGACAGGCTTCAAGTGGATTGGGGATCAGATTCTCCAGTTGGAGGAGAAGGGCGAAGAGGAACGCTTCATCTTCGGATTCGAGGAAAGCTACGGCTATCTTGCAGGCCCATACGTGCGCGACAAGGATGCCATCATCGGCTCCATGCTCATCTGCGAGATGGCGGCCTACTATCGTTCCATAGGTTCCTCAATCAAGCAGCGTCTTGAGGAAATCTACAAGCAGTACGGCAGGTACCTCAACAAGGTTGATTCTTTCGAGTTCCCGGGACTTTCGGGTATGGACAAGATGGCCTCCATCATGGAGAAGCTCCGTCAGAATCCCCCCGCGGAGTTCGCGGGCAAGAAGGTGGTCAAGGCCTTGGATTACAACAAGCCGGAGGAAACCGGGCTGCCTAAGGCAAATGTGTTGATTTACTCTCTGGATGACGGTTCCACGGTGGTGGTACGTCCTTCCGGTACCGAGCCGAAAATCAAGACCTATTTCACCACGCTGGGCAAGGACCTTGCAGAAGCACAGGCCGAGAAAGATAAGCTGGCGGAAGCCTTGAAGCCGATTCTGGCATAAGTTAGGGCAGAGATACTCATGGTCAATGGACGGAGCATTTAAGCAGATGAATTTACAGGCAGTCTTCTTTTTGGGGAGGCTGTCTGTTTTTTCTTAGTAAGAGCCTGTGTTGTGAACTTATAATTATTTCAAAAAATCCATTCTGTATAGAGGAAAAAACATTTTTGTCACGAATATTTCTTAAGATAGATGAAAATGGAGAGGGGTGAATGCATGGCGATAAGTACCAAGGGATTTGGTCCCTATGATATTCGGGGAATATATCCTGAGGATGTCAATGAGGAGCTGGCATATCGGGTAGGGCGTGTTTATCCGAAACTTTTTGATGTCAAGAATGTGGTTGTAGGGCATGATGTCCGTTTGTCCAGCGAGTCCTTGAAGGAGGCGCTTATAAAGGGATTGCTGGAAGCAGGCTGTCATGTTTTGGATATAGGGCAGTGTGGTACGGAAATGGTGTATTATGCCACCATGCAAATGAAGCTGGATGGCGGCGTAATGGTGACGGCCAGCCATAATCCCAAGGAATACAATGGGATGAAATTTGTGAAGAAGGAAGCTAGGCCGATTTCCAGGGATAATGGTCTTAACGACATCGAGAAGGCCGTCTCGGAGGGGGATTTTTCGCCGCTGCCAGTCACCGGCAGTGTCGAGAAACGTGACATTTTAGGCGAGTATGTACAGTACATACTTTCCTATGTGGATGTTAAAAAGCTGAAGCCCTTCAAAGTGGTGGCGAATACGGGAAATGGAGCCGCAGGTCCCATTATCGAAGAAATGGAAAAGTACCTGCCCTTCGATATAGTGAAGGTCCATATCGAACCGGATGGGAACTTCCCCAATGGCGTTCCTAATCCCCTCCTGCAGGATAATCGAGAGGCGACTATTAACGCAGTGCGGGAATCCGGGGCGGATGCGGGGGTAGCCTGGGACGGAGATTTCGACAGATGTTTCATGTTTGATGAAAATGGGAACTTTATTGAAGGCTATTACATGGTGGGCTTCCTTGCCGCGGCCTTCCTGAAAAAAAATAAGGGTGCCAGGATAGTTTATGATCCCAGAGTCACATGGAATACCATAGAGATTACTGAGAAGTTGGGGGGAACTCCTGTAATCTGCAAGAGCGGCCATGCTTTCATCAAGGATAAGATGAGGCAGGAGGATGCCGTTTATGGCGGTGAGATGAGTGCCCATCATTATTTCCGTGATTTTTCATATTGTGACAGCGGTATGATACCGTGGCTGCTTGTACTGGAGCTTATGTCACAGACTGAGGGAAAGGCACTTTCCGAGCTTATGAGGGATCGTCAGGAGAGGTATCCCGCCAGCGGTGAACTCAATAGCAGGGTAAAGGATGTTAACGCTGTTATGGAGAGGGTTGAAGCTGTCTACGGGCCTTTGGGGAAGGTCACCAAAATTGACGGCCTGTCTGTGGAAATGGAGAACTGGCGGTTCAATCTGCGTATGTCCAGCACTGAGCCCTTTGTGCGGCTCAATGTGGAGTCCAGGCAGGACAGGAAACTCATGGAAGAGAAGACCGAGGAACTTCTCAGGCTTATTCGCGAATGATGGGCATGAGTGTATCCGACAGAAAATAACTCGACCATAGGCGCAGAATGAATTTTCATATGCGCGGCAGAGGAGTGCAGTCGTAGCGGTAGCTACGTCAAGCGACGATAACAAAGCAGATGGAAATTCAGGCAAGTATAGGGTCGAGCTATTTTGTGGAGGATGCACTAGCTCATTAGAATAAAATTGTTTTCAGCGTCTATTTATTGAAAGGGGAAATGAAAGAATGAGTCTCACATTGAAATCCGGTTTTTCCTTTGATTATGACAATCTGTACGGCGAAGGCAAGGTTACGGAGGCTGATCTGAAATCCTACGAGGAGGATTTGAAAAAGGCCCATGAAGCCATGAAGGTCATGCGCGAGAAGGGATTCATCAAAGCTCATCTCTCTAAGGACGGGGATCCTGAGAAGGTGCTTTTCTCCCAGCTTCCCTATGTGGAGGAAGGTCATTTGAATTCCCCCAAGTCTCTGGCTCATTTGAAGGAACTTACCGACAAGGTCAGCGGCGGCAAGGTGGATGCTGTTGTATCTTTGGGAATCGGCGGTTCATTCCTGGGTAACAAGGTGCTCTTCGATGTACATTGCGGTTCCTTCTGGAATTCAATGTCGGATGAGGAGAGGGGCGGTTTCCCGAAAATCTATTTCAGCGGAAACAACATTGATCCCCGCAGTACCGGAGATCTTATCAACCATTTGAAGAAGCTGGCGGATTTCGCGAAATCCCACAAGGGACGTAAGGGCAAGGTGCTGCTCCTGGTTATTTCCAAGTCCGGCGGTACGTTGGATACTATGTCCAACTTCATGGTGATTTATGATGCCTTGAAGAAGTATGAGAATGTTGAGGTCGAGGTCGTCGCGGTTACCGATCCCAACGAAGAGAAGAAGACCCTGCTGAAGCAGCTTGCCACAGATAAGGGCTGGGATACCTACAGTGTTCCCGATGGAGTCGGCGGACGCTTCACTATTTTCTGCGAAGTCGGCCTGACCATGGCTGCCTGCATAGGCATGGATATCGAGGCCTTCCTGCAAGGGGCCAAGGATATGGACGAGGCCTGCAAGAACGATGATATTTGGCAGAACCCCGCAATGCTCAACGCGGCTTTGAAGTTCGCTGCCTCCGAGAAGCATGGCCGCAATATTGAGGTCATGATGCCCTATGGGGATTATCTAAAGTCCGTTTCCGAGTGGTACATCCAGCTTCTGGCAGAATCCCTCGGCAAGCAGTTCGACAAGGACGGCAAGGAAGTCTGCTATGGACGTACACCTTTGGTGGCTGTCGGTACAACGGATATGCATTCCCAGACCCAGCAGCATCAGGAGGGTACCTTGGACAAGGTCGTACAGTTCATCAAGATCGCGAAGTGGGATAAGGATCTGGTGATTCCCGATGTTTTCCCCGATGTGAAGAAGCTGTCTGACATTTCCGGAGTTACCATGGGAGAGGCTCTTGAGGTCGCGCGTCAGTCCAACGCGGATGCCCTTTCCTCCAACAAGCGTTTCAACGCGTGCTTCACTCTGCCGGAGCTTACGCCATACCATTTGGGAGAACTGCTCTACATGCTTGCAATGTCTGTGGCATATGAGGGTGAACTGGCCAATGTGGATGCCTTCAACCAGCCCGGCGTTGAGGCCTATAAGCGCATAATGGGACCGAAGCTCCAGGAACTTCGCGCAAGTAAAAAATAAATAGGGATGACCTGAAGATGCACTGACTGCGAGGGCAGTTCCGTGCATA
>DOYB01000215.1:5247-5488 GCA_003518745.1 Selenomonas sp.
TTTAGGAGGACTGTGTATGTGTGATGTAGACAAATATACCGTATTAGTGGAAAACAAAAGGAGTTTGATAGGGGGAAGCGCGATATTTATAGTGCTGCTGTTTCTGGTTATGGGGGGAGATGATGTGGAGACATCAGCAGGTGAGATTACCATGCCGATTGCTTTGGAGCAGCAGGAAAAGCCAAGGGTGGAACCATCTAGGAGAATATTGGGGGCGGAAAAGGCAAATATGGATGAGAAG
>DOYB01000165.1:0-2661 GCA_003518745.1 Selenomonas sp.
TTTTTTTAGGAGGTGTTTTCACATTAGCAGGGAATCTTTGAGAATCAACGAAGAAATCCGCATTCGTGAGGTTCGCGTAACAGGCGCGGACGGTGAGTCGCTGGGCATCATGCTGACGCGTGACGCTTTGCGCATGGCGGAGGAGCAGCATCTCGATCTCGTTGAGGTGGCGCCGAAGGCGAAGCCTCCGGTTTGCCGTATCATGGATTTTGGCAAGTACAGGTATGAGCAGCAGAAACGGGAGAAGGAAGCCCGTAAGAAGCAAAAGGTCATTACCATAAAAGAAGTCAAGCTTCGGCCAAATATTGAGCAGCACGATTTTGATGTTAAACTGAAGAATGCTCTGCGCTTTGTCCAGGAAGGGAACAAGGTGAAGGTTACCATCATGTTCAGGGGAAGGGAGCTTTCCCATCCGGAGCTGGGCAGGGAGCTGTTGGACAAGATAGCGGACCAGCTCAAGGATATGGTTTCCGTGGAGCGCACGGCAAAGCTTGAGGGGAAGAATATGACGATGATTTTGGCACCAAAGCCGCAGAAATCATCGAAATCCAGCAAAACACAGGCTAAGGGAGGAAATACTGATGCCAAAAATCAAGACTAGAAAGGCAGCTGCGAAGCGCTTCAGCGTTACGGGCAGCGGTGAATTCAAACGCAACAAGGCCTACAAGAGCCACATTCTGGAGAAGAAGTCTCCTAAACGGAAGAGGAACCTGCGTAAGGCAGCTCTCGCATCCTCTTCTGATTATGGTCGCGTAAAGAGGATGCTTCCCTACGCATGATCGTATGGGAATTACTGGTATAGGAGGAATGAGACATGCCACGAGTTAAGTCAGGCGTGACAGCACATAGACGTCATAAGAAGATTTTGAAGTTAGCGAAGGGATATCGCGGAGCAAAGAGCAAGCAGTTCAAAAAGGCCAATGAAACGGTCATGAAGGCTCTTTATTACGCTCGCCGTGATCGCAGGGCCAAGAAGGGCAACTTCCGCCGTCTGTGGATCGCGCGTATCAACGCGGCAGCACGTATGAATGACATTTCATACAGCCGTTTGGTTTGCGGACTTACAAAGGCCGGTGTCGCGGTTAACCGCAAGATGCTTGCGGATCTGGCAGTGAATGATGCCGAGGCCTTTGCACAGTTGGTAGCTGTAGCTAAAGAAAATTTGTGATGACGTGTTGGAGACTGTTTTTTGCAGTCTCCTTTATTCGTAGTGAGGGGGGCAGGAATGCGATCGAGCATAAAGAGCGCGGCGAATCCCAAGATAAAACTTGCAATCAGTCTGCACCAGAAAAAGCATCGGGAAAAGGCCGGTATGTTTTTGGTTGAAGGTATTCGTATGGTGGAAATGGCCATACGCTCAGGCTGGGAGATTGAGTACGGCTTCTTTACCATGGAAGCTGCAAGGGAATCACGGGTAGCGGCAGCGCTTTTGGATTTGGATCCGGTATGCAACATGTATGAAGTGTCTACTCTGCTCCTGCAGCGAATCGGCGAAACCCAGACTCCCCAGGGGATAGTGCTGGTTGTCAAGTTCGGGGCTACTGAGGTGGATATGAAAACCATTTTGGGGAAGGAAAAACCCTTGCTGGTTGCCCTTGAAAGCGTGCAGGACCCCGGGAATGTGGGCACTATAATCCGAACAGCGGACGCGGTAGGAGCGGATGGTGTCGTCCTTTTGGGAAATTCGGTGGATCCCTTTTGTTCTAAAGCACTGCGGGCCACTATGGGGTCGATTTTCCATGTTCCGGTCATAACAGCGCTGACAAAGGGCGATTTCCTAAGAGAGCTTGATGCTTATGGGATACCGCTTTTCGCGGCGGCTATCGACTTGTCCGCGGATACTTTTTTTCATCAGGATTTTTCAGAAGCTTCGGCGATTATATTCGGCAATGAAGCCAACGGATTATCTGACGATATCCTTGCCAGATCGAAAAGCATTTACATACCAATGCAGGGGCACGCGGAGTCCTTTAATGTTGCGGTCGCGGCAGGAATCATCATGTATGAGGCTTTCCGTCAGAGACTTTGATTTTCCCAATACATGTATACCCCAAGAATGCCGTCAGATAATGAAACCCTGACAGGCGCTTCATCTTTTATCCGATTGCTCACCGCATTGGGAAAGGCTTGATTAAGCTCCGCGTTTTGCAGGGGCCAGCGCACGTTGGTGATGTTGACACCGCTGCAGACGGCTGTTATGGGGAGCAGGGAAAGGGCAAGCGGACGGCGCTCAGGTATTATTGTGAGCTCATTTCCCGAAGTCAGGGGGAAGAGAACCTCCTGTTCGTCCGCAAGGCATATTGGCATTTTGCTATGGCTGCAGGAAAAGAAGGTGCTGTACAGATGGTCAAAGCGCTTTCCAAAGCAGCCTGTCAGCACGACCATGGCTTCCGGGTCACGGGAGGCATATTCCAGCGCAAGCTGGGTATCCGTAAAGTCCTTTTCACTTTGGTATTTCTCTATGGGGATTTTCTGTGAGACCGCCCAATCCCAGCCCTCTTTAGAGGCGCTGTCACCATCGCCGAAAAGGTGCTCGGGAATCAGTCCCGCGGATCGGCAGCTGTCGATTCCACGGTCTATGCACCAGATAATGCAATCCTTCGCGGCTGTCCTAAGCCAGCTGTTCAGCGGCGGGCGGCCTCCTGTAATAAATAGGTACTG
>DOYB01000165.1:2731-2946 GCA_003518745.1 Selenomonas sp.
TGCTCGGGAAGAGCGTTTTCAAAGGAAAAGGTGACTTGAGGGAGTTTTATGAGATTGGAACGCATTCAATTACCTCGATTCAACTTGTTTTGTAAAAAGCCTATATCGCGTGAGTGGGGGTGGAGCGAAGCGGTATCCCCCACTCACAAGAAGTCAATCCGCGCGATGCAGGCTTGTCGTGCTCCTTATACTACCGGCGTGGATTGAAACAACTT
>DOYB01000020.1:0-2657 GCA_003518745.1 Selenomonas sp.
AACATCATGCCCTGGTCGCCGGCGCCGATGGCATCAGCGGCATCCATAGCCCCCTTCTTTGCCTCGAAGGCCTTGTCAACTCCAAGGGCTATGTCAGCAGATTGCTCGTCAAGAGAAACCAGAATGCCGCAGGTCTTGCAGTCAAAGCCGTACTCGGCATTGGTGTAGCCAATGTCCTCAACGGTTCCACGGATGATTTTGGGTATGTCGACATAGCAGGAGGTGGATATTTCTCCCACCACATGCACCTGCCCGGTGGTCACAAGGGTCTCGCAAGCCACACGGCCCTGGGGATCCTGTTCCAATATGGCATCCAGAATACTGTCGGAAATCTGGTCAGCCATTTTATCGGGATGACCCTCTGTTACGGACTCTGAGGTAAACAACATACGTTTTTTGCTCATTTACTAAACCTCCCATTTATCAGTTTTCACATTTGGAACGGCAAACAAACTCCATGCAAAACGTTGTTTTGCATCTCGCCCTTACACGAAAACGACCAATCAATCTACGTCCTTCGGACTTGATTTCTTGGGTTTTCATAGCAAAAAAACTCTCTTCAAAGAGAGAGTTTTCAAGGCTCTCATCTTCATAGGCTGTACCTATAGGAATTGGCACCGTTTGAATGATCAATGGTTGCCGCAGCTTCACAGGGCCTTTCCCTCCACTGCTCTTGATGAGAATATTCATTTGCTATAGCATAAGCGATAATATTTTTTTTGTCAAGTAAAATCACTTTCACTTATCGCCTTTCATTTATTGTTGAATAAGCTGTGATTTCCATTGTTCGATAGAACATATACTACAGCAAGTCCATCCTACCTGCCAAATACAGTGGTATGTTCACGAATGCTCCATCCTGACGATAGTTACGCTCAGAATAGCGAACTGCCGTGGTAGGTTGATATTTGGTCACATATCGCTTGAAGCTGCCAGCGTGTTTGTCTGAGCCGGCCTTTACCTCAATGGGCAGCACTTCCGTATTATGCTGGAGCAGAAAATCAATCTCGTGCTGGCTGTCGGGCGCAAAGTAATATGGAATAGAGGAATTGTTTGATAAAAGCTGCTGCAGGACGAAGTTCTCTGCTAAGGCTCCGCGAAAGGGGAACTCTTTCTTTAAAACGATGGCTTCGTTTTCTATGTCTGCCATAGCCTTCAATAGTCCCGTGTCAAAAAAATATAGCTTGAAATGGTTTTGCATGACATAGGATTTTAGCGGGTACTGGGGTGTAGAAATGTTGTGTATGCGATTCACGATTCCCGCTGAGACTAGCCACTCAACAGCCTCCTCGAATTCCCTTGCCCGTGCGCCGGGCTTTACTTTTCCATAGGCGAACTTCTTGTTTTCCTTGGCGAGCTGAGGTACTATGCTGCGATATACCATGAGTATACGGGCAGAGTTCACCTTGCGGTTGTGTTTGGTGAAGTCATTCTCATAAAGGGACAGGAGATTCTTCTGTATAGCCTCGATGCGCCCGGCATCCTTGTACGATAACCAGGAATCGACACACTCGGGCATGCCTCCTATTATGAAATACATGCGACAGACTTCCAGCAGTCGATTGTGGAAGATTTCCGGAATTACAGTATTCGATTGAATACCTTGGAAAAATCTCGCCAGGCCCTCATCTATGGCCAAGAGAAATTCCTCGAAGGAAAGTGGAAATATTGGTAAGATGTCTACCTGTCCAACTGGGTAGGATTTTGGCTCTGCCAGATAGGTTCCAAGCAGGCTTCCGGCAGTCATAACATGATACTCGCCGGCGTTTTCTCGAAAATATTTAAGGGAATTCAAAGCCTCTGGGCACTCCTGGATTTCATCAAGGATCAGAAGTGTTTTACCCGGCATGATTCGCCTTCCATGCATAATTCCGAGAAGATCCAGAAGGCGAAATGGATCTTTGGTTGTTAGAAAAAGC
This sequence comes from Selenomonas sp., assembly GCA_003518745.1. Classification (GTDB taxonomy): domain Bacteria; phylum Bacillota; class Negativicutes; order Selenomonadales; family Selenomonadaceae; genus UBA9786. The sequence goes on from DOYB01000020.1 coordinate 1,920, forward strand.
TCATTCAAATCATTGGATTCATCAAAGTTGAAGTAGGCCGTATCATCGTAAAACCTTCGTCCGAACTCTTTCATCAGCCAGGTTTTGCCTGTTTGCCTGGCTCCTTTCAGAATCATAGGCTTTCTGTCTGCTCGGGTTTTCCAGAATTGAAGATATTTAAGGGCATTACGCTCCATCTACATCACCATTTACACATTTTTTTTATAAATACATGTAGATTTTACACATTTTATTGAGTTTTTTCAACGATATTTTCACATAATAGAGTTTGAGATATATGCTCTGCTTGTGACAATGGACATCAGACAATAATTTTCGGTGAAAAGCAAATCCGCTATCTGAGTATTGGATAGCGGATTTGGGAAGTTAAGGTTTTGAAGATTCAAAGGCATTTGTCTTGAGGCTCTCTCTTTTTGTTATCAGTTCAGCCAGTGTTGTGAATATATCTTCGGGATTTATAGGCTTTGAGAGATGGGCATTGATGCCGGTCTGCATGCTTCTTTGAACATCCTCTTCAAAGGCATTGGCCGTAAGGGCTATGATGGGGATGCTCTTTGCGTCGGGATGGGAGGCTGAGCGTATCTGCCTTGTGGACTCAAGCCCGTCCATTACAGGCATGCGCATATCCATTAGAATCGCGTCGTAGTAGCCTTCGGGATTGGATTTGAACATCTCTGCAGCGATGCTGCCGTTCTCCGCGTGTTCTGTTTCGATGCCCTTCATTTTGAGGACTTCCTT
>DOYB01000020.1:2782-10754 GCA_003518745.1 Selenomonas sp.
AGCGGCTTCTTCGGGGACGGAGACCATTTCAGTTTCGGTTTTTGTGGTGTTCCTGATTTCGGCATTTTCATCGGCCTCTGTCAAGGTTACGGTGACCATGAAGGTGGTGCCAACGCCCTTTTCGCTTTCTACGGAAATCTCCCCGTTCATCAAATCCACCAGACCCTTGGTGATGGCCATGCCAAGACCTGTGCTGCCATATCTGTTTTCCACCGAAGTTTTTTCTTGGGTGAAGGCGTTGAAAATCTTGGGAAGGAAATCCTTGCTGATACCGGCTCCGGTATCCCTAATGGTAAAACGGAGAGTAGACTTATGATGGAATCTGGCGGTGGTTTCCACCCGAAGCTCCACAGTCCCATCTTTGGGAGTGAATTTCACCGCGTTTCCAAGGATGTTTATGAGAATCTGCCTAAGCTTCATGTCGTCTCCAATGTAGACATCCCATTGCCCATCAGGCACATGGCAGACGTACTTTATGCCCTTGTACGCGCACTGGCTGCCTACAATGGAGTTTACCTGGTCCAGCATTACCGAGAGGGAAAATTCTGCATTTTTGAGGGTCGCTTTACCCGATTCGATTCGGGACACATCCAGGATATCGTTTATGATGCTCAGAAGATGCTTTGCTGAGGCTCCAATCTTTTCAAGCTGCGCTTTTGTGGAATCGGGAAGGTTCGGGTTGGTGAGGGCAAGACTGTTAAGGCCGATTATCGCATTCATGGGTGTGCGTATCTCATGGCTCATATGGGAAAGGAATAAAGTCTTTGCCTTATTTGCCGCATCTGCGGCTTCAAGGGCGCTTCTGAGCTCATGGGTCACATCATGGACACGGCGCCGCAGACGTCTGGTGACTGCCACTACCAAGATGACATAAATAAGCAGGGAAACCAGCATGCATATTATGATGGTCTTCTCCTGGATGGCAATCTGTTCATCATACCATTTGGCGCTGAAATCCACTGCCACGATACCGGCAACTCTGCCATTGGAGTCAAATACAGGACTGTATGCGCTGTAGAACCGGCCCCAGGCATCTGAGTAAGGTTCATCGTCAACGGCGGGCGTTCCCTTGCTTGCCTTGTAGAGAGCATCGGTATAAACCACGGGGGAGCCGAATTCCCCCGGGTCATCCGGGTCTGGATCCACAGAAAAGACAAACTCCTTTTCACCGGCAGCTTGGACACAATAAATAAATGACAGGTTGATGTTCTCCCTGAAGTAATTCAGTGTATCATGTACATGCTGATAAGGCGGGGTACCCTTGTCCTCGGCCTTTAGATTTTTCAGCTTGTCACCATCCAGCATGTCAGCGGCGGTATTGGAGATGTCCAGCATGCGGCTGTGTATCAGAGCTTTCATGGCTGCTTTTGACTGTTCAGTCAGCACAAATCCGAGCAGTCCGTTGACTGTCATCAGGAAGGCTGCTGCAAGTGCAATCATGATAACGGTGTAGTTGGAGTAGCTTCTTTTCATGCATATCCCTCCCGGATGTGTATGATGCGCGTCAACGGAACCTTGCACTGTTAATAATTCGCCGTAAACTGCGTCGTTCCTGCTTTGCGTGAGATAAATATTTCAAAAATGATGGATAATTGCGCACGTTGTAAGAACAAATATATTCCCCATAGCTTGGCGTGAACGACGGGGATGAGTGAACCGATGTCCTGCAAAGCCATTTCTTTTGTCAAATTGCTTGAAAAATGAGTGTAAATGAAGGATAATGGATTTAATTGTGAAGGATAAAGACTGTTTGTGAAGGAGTCGATATTAGACTATGGCGACACAGGAAATGACCTGCAGCTATTGCCGCAGGAGGGTTAAAGTGAAGGATCAGTATGATATGCCGATTTTTGATCCCAATACGGGTTTTGCTGTTTGCAGGAACTGCCTGAATGAAATACATAGGGTTCTGGAGGAGCATGACGCCGCGGAGGCAGAGACGGTACACAAGGATTTTGCCGAAGAATTGGATTCGATTCTGTCCAAGAACAAGCCGCATATTATCAAGGACTATCTGGATCAGTACATAATCAATCAGGATCATGCCAAGAAGGTACTTTCCGTTGCCGTGTATAACCATTACAAGCGGATGAAATACGGATATACAAACGATGGTGATACGGATATAGAGAAGTCAAACGTCATTATGCTGGGACCGTCCGGCTGCGGTAAGACGGCATTGCTTTCGCATTTGTCAAAGCTTCTGGATATTCCCTTCGCGGTGACTGATGCCTCCAGTCTCACCGAAGCAGGTTTCGTGGGAGCCGATGTGGAGGTGGCTGTGCGAAACCTCTACTATGCGGCGGATAAGGATGTGGAGAAGGCAGAGCACGGCATCATTTATCTTGACGAGTTTGACAAGATTGCAAGAAAATCCGGTGCCAACAACTCCATAACTGCCGATCCGGGGCATGAAGGTGTCCAGCAGGCCATGCTGAAGATGCTGGAGGGCAGCGTGGTGGAGTTTACCGCCCGTGGACAGCGCAAGCACCCGGAGGCACCGACCATAAAGGTGGATACCAAGAATGTGCTCTTTATCGTGGGCGGCGCCTTCGTGGGAATCGAAAAGATTATCGCGAAGCGATTGAAGCAGGGGGATGCGGGCATAGGCTTTGGCGCCGAGGTCCAGAGCAAGGAGAATGAGGAATCGAAGTTCGACGAATTCATTCATCAGGTACGGCCTGAGGACTTGATGGAATATGGGATAATTCCGGAAATCATCGGGAGACTGCCTGTCATCTGTACCCTTGAAACTCTGGATGAGGATGCGCTGCTTCGGATTCTGACGGAGCCGAAGAATGCGCCGGTGAAGCAGTATGAGAAACTGCTGTCCCTTGATAATGTGACACTGGAGTTCAGGGAGGATGCCCTGCGGGCTGTGGCCAAGAAGGCAATCGAAAGAAAGACAGGGGCGCGCAGCCTGAAGGGGATTATCGAGGACACAATGCTTGACGTTATGTTCGATATACCGAGAACCAACGAAAAGCGCCGTGTCATTATAACCGCGGCGTGTATAAACGAAGGCGCGAAGCCGGAGATTACCTCGGAGCTGTCACTGGATAAGTAGAATATGCAGAGGGTGGAATGGCTTTTTCCTAAAACCGGAGGAAGCTATTCCACCTTTTTTTTGCGTGTCAGTGAAACGAAAATTTGAAAATTTTTATATTGCTCTTTTGTGTAATTGACAAAATAACCGGAATGTAATATCATTGTACATGATAATAGTTATCGTTTGTAATTATGATATTTTCTTATTATCATTATCAATTCCTTGAAAGGGTGTGGAATTATGACATTGAAGGACGGAAGGACGGGTATGGAGGTTCGCATAGATTCAATCGGTGAGTCCTCCTTGAAGAGCCGTCTGATGACCATGGGGTTGATTCCCGGTACTCGTGTTAAGATACTGCCTTCTGCTCCTATGGGGGATCCCATAGCGATCCGGCTCAGGTCATATCATTTGGCCCTGCGGAAAGCAGATGCGGCTCAGGTCGTGGTTTCACCTGTTTAGTGCCGAATACCTATGAAGAAAGGAAGAAATAACATGTCAACTCTGTCTGTCGCTTTGACAGGTAATCCCAACACAGGCAAATCCACCATATTCAATGAGCTGACCGGAGCCCGGCAGAAGATTGGAAACTGGCCGGGAGTTACGGTTGATAAAAAGGTGGGACTGGTGGAGTACAAAGGCAGAATGATTTCCGTGGTGGATCTGCCGGGTACCTATAGTATCAATGCCCGTTCCCAGGAGGAAAAGGTAGTCAGCGATTATTTCAAGGATAATCGTCCCGACATTGTAGTCAATATCGTAGATGCCTCCAATATCTCCAGAAACCTGTTCCTGACGGTTCAGCTAATGGAAAATGGCATACCGCTTATCCTGAATCTAAACATGATGGATGAAGCCGAGCGTCATGGCATCACCATCGACAAACAGAAGCTGCAGGCGGCCTTCGGCATGCCGGTTACGGATACCATTGGCCGCAGCAACAAGAGCACCCGCAAGCTGCTGGATGCCTTTACCTCCACGGTTATGGAGGACTACCAGCCAAGCGAGATGATGAAGGCGCATATTGCAAGGGTGCAGGATATCAGAAGCAGCGCAATGACTGAGGAGAAAAAGGAGGAGGCCATCATTGAGGCCCGCTATGACTTCATCGATCAGGTAATGGGTGTCGCGGTTACCGTCAAGGCCACAGGGGAGTCTTTCTCTGAAAAGCTGGACGCGTGGCTTGCAAATGGGATTCCTTCGATTTTCTTTATGATTGCCCTCTTTTATCTGTTGTTCCAGGTCACCTTTACCTGGGTGGGACAGCCTCTGGCGGATATGCTGGGAGCCTTCTTTGAGGAGGATGTGGCAGAATGGGCAGGTGAGGCCATGGCCTCCGCGGAGGTCGCGGATTGGATGCAGTCCCTTGTCATAAATGGAATTATCGGGGGTGTGGGCGGTGTTATGTCCTTTGTCCCCTTGATTTTCACACTGTTCTTCTGTTTGAGCTTTCTGGATGGAACAGGTTATATGGCTCGAGTGGCCTTCATAATGGACCCCATAATGCGCAGGGCAGGCCTCAGCGGAAAAGGTATCATGCCCTTGATTATGGGATTCGGCTGCGGTGTTCCCGCTATTATGGGCGCGAGAGCCCTTGATACCAACAAGGACCGCATGATATCGATATTGGTTACCCCGTTTTTGACATGTAACGCAAAGCTTCCCGTCATGGCTCTTATGGCGGCCATGTTCTTCCCGGAAAACGCGGGAAATGTTGTATTTGCCATGTATTTCCTGGGTATCGCTACGGCCATATTGATGGCAAAAGTGCTTGGCTCCACGGTCTTCAAGGCTGAGGCATCTACCTTTCTGCTGGAGCTGCCCCCATATCGTCTCCCGGATATCAAGACTGTGCTGCTTGAGACATGGGACAAGGGCAAGGGCTATCTGGTGAAGGCAGGTACCATTATCCTTGCCATGTCGGTACTTATCTGGTTCCTGAGCAACTTCAATTCAGAGGGCATGACCGGTGAGGAGAGGATGAACGAAAGCTATCTGGCCTCCATCGGAACAGCGGCCTCCGGTGTATTCGCCCTTCAGGGCTTTAATACCTGGGAAGCCGGAGCTGCCATCGTGACCGGTGTCATGGCTAAGGAGGCAGTTATTTCCACCATGGGTATCCTCTACGATGCCGGTGAGATTTCCACTGAGGCTGAGGATGCGGAGGACACCGCGTCGGCGCTTATGGGAACGGGCATGGCAACGGCCTTCACGCCGCTTGCGGCCTTGGCATTCATGGTGTTCTACCAGCTCTATTCTCCCTGCGTGACAGCTCTTGGAACCATTAAGAAGGAAACCCAGGAGTGGAAGTGGATGTTCTTCGCGTTATTCTACACCTGTGGGGTGGCGTGGGTAATTTCCCTGTTGGTCTATCAGGTTGGACGCATGATGGGATATGCGTAAGCCAATGGGGATAAATAGATCATCATAGTTAAGAGTTGAGGTTCAAAAAAGGCTCCGCGAAATTTTTCGTGGAGCTTTTTTGATGAATGTGATATTATAATCGAATGTAAATATGGAGGAATGGATATGTTGGCAACCTGTATTTTGGGAGCGGTAATTGCGTTCTTCGTGGGGCTTGGCCTTAGGAATATCTATCGTAATTTCTTCAAGGGGGAGTCCACCTGCTGTGGTTCCGGTTCGGGGGGATGCGCCGGATGTACTTCATGCCATAGACCTTCAGAAAGCTATCGTTCCAGAATGGAGCGCATAGATAAATTTGAGCGCGTAAAGAGCATTGATGTGGCCGGGATGACCTGCGAGAACTGTGTGGCTCATGTGATAAAGGCTCTGGAGCAGGTAGACGGTGTGGAGGTTGCCGCGGCCAGTCTGGAAAAAGGCTCTGCCGCGGCAGCGCTCAGTAAGGCTGTGCCGGATGAGATTCTTTTGGAGGCCATTCGGAAGGCAGGATATCGTCCCGGAGCCTGCAGCGGTTGACAAACGTGATTTTTAAAAGGGGAGTGTAATATTGGAATGGTCGACACCCACTATTGAGATATTGAAAAGAATAAAGCCTTCAAATTATTTTGGCTGTGATACCTCTCTGGCGCATATTTTCCTGTGGCGATCCATGACGAATGTGCAGGTTGCGGAGCAGGATGGGATACTGTTCCGTTACTACGATGGAAGGAATACTAATGTCACGGGGTATGGCTTTCCTCTGGGCTGCGGTCCCGCGGAGGGAGCGGCATTTTTTCCGCTGCTGAAGCGTGACGCGAAGCTGCGGGGAGTGCCGATGAGCTTCTGCCTTTTTGATGAGTGCCAGATAAAGGCCATGGAAGAATACTGCAGCGTAAAATGGCAGTCCTTCAGTGGGGACAGTGATTATATCTATAATCAGGAAAATCTGGCTACCCTCGCGGGACGTAAGCTTCATAGCAAAAAGAACCATGTGAATCGTTTCATGCGGCTCTATCCTGATGCTGAATACCGCGCCATCGCAAGTCATAATACGTCTGATGCCCTTGCTGTGGCGGAGCAGTGGATTGTAGAGCATCGGGAGGCCTCCGGCAATACGTCTATGGAGGAAGCGGAGTTCGGCTGCATAAGAGAGGCGCTGGAGCTTAGGGAGCAACTGGGGCTTTTGGGAGGAATCCTCTATGTGGAGGACAGGCCTGTCGCATTTACATTAGCGTCTATATTATCATCGCAGTGCCTTGATGTGCACTTTGAAAAGGCCATTGGCGATTATGCCAGGGATGGGGCTTATGCTGTCATAAACCAGCGATTCGCTTCATCAGAGGAGGCTTCAGCCTATAAATACATAAATCGCGAGGAGGATATGGAGCTTCCGGGACTGCGCAAGGCAAAGGAGTCATATCGTCCGGCATTCAAGGTGAAGAAGTACAGCGGGAGAATCTAATCTGATTTTAATTTAATTTTTTCAACATGGGAACGATAATAATTTTGAAATCGGTTGTGAGTGAACATAGCAATAGTTGAAAAAGCGATATGGTTGTGAGAAGTGAAAGGGCAGAGATTTCAGGTGATGAATCTCTGCCCTTGCTTTGCGTTTATTTTTTATTTGGAACCGAAGCAGGTTTCAATGAAGGCGAGGGATTTCAGTGGCCGCCCCAATAGGCTGTCCAACTGGTTCAGCAGGATTCCCTCGGCCTGCAGCAGCTCGGTTTTTCCTATCTGCATTCGGCTTTCTTCATTCCAATCAAAGTCTTGCGCGGCAAGAATCAGCTCTCGAAGCTTTTCCGTGTAGCTCAAGCTGCCTGGCTTGGCGCAGTCATGGCACAAAGCCCCTCCTTCGTTTATCAGAAAGGTACAATCACCCTTTAATTCCTTGCCGCAGCCTACGCAGTGACTGTATGAGAGCTGCATGCCGGAATGCTCCAGCAGCTGATAGCCGGAAATAAGGGCAACAATACGAGGGTTGCGGTATTCAAATGCGGAAAATATCTTCGTCAGCAGGGCAAAAACTTCGGGTGATGGCTCATGCTCAGGCATCAGCTCAGTGGCCAGCTCTGCAACGAAGGAGCCGTAGGCCATTACCGGGAGCTCCCCGCCGAGTCTTTTGTAATGCTTTAGGATTGAACACTGACGGACAGTGTCAAGCTGCCAGCCTTCAGCCAGCTCCACATCGATACATTGGAACATCTGCATTCCGGCAGCAAGAGCGCTTTTGGGGCGGCGGCAGCCAAAGGCGGTGGCCTTCACCTTTCCCTTTTCCAACGTGAACAGTGTCACCAGTTTATCGGCTTCTCCCCAGTTATGCACTCCAAGTACGAAAGCACTGGTGCGATAATTTGACATTCAATATCCTCAATTCTCATTGTTAAGCCCAAATTCCCTCAGGGCATGGTCACGGTTACGCCAGTCCTTTCTGACCTTTACCCAAAGGTCCAGGAACACCTTGGCTCCCAGCAGCATTTCTATATCCTTGCGGGCAAGTCCGCCTATCTGTCTGAGCATAGC
>DOYB01000077.1 GCA_003518745.1 Selenomonas sp.
CTCCTGCGGCATACTCACCGCCATACACGAGCAGAGCCAGGACATCAACCGCGGTGTCGACCGCGAGAACGACATGGACCAGGGCGTCGGCGACCAGGGCATGATGTTCGGCTATGCCTCCAACGAGACCCCGGAATATATGCCACTCCCAATAGCCCTCGCCCATCGCCTTGCCCTTCGTCTTACCGAAGTGCGCAAGAACGGTGAGCTCAAATACCTGCGCCCCGACGGAAAGACTCAGGTTACCGTGGTGTATGAGGATGGCAAAGCTGTGGCAGTGGACACTATCGTAATTTCCACCCAGCATGACCCGGATGTGACTCTTGAGCAGATTGAGAAGGATTTGATTGAAAAGGTGGTCAAGCCCATCGTTCCCGCGGAGCTTCTCAATGCTGACACAAAATACTTCATCAATCCCACAGGTAAGTTCGTCATTGGCGGACCACAGGGGGATTCCGGACTCACGGGCCGCAAGATTATCGTGGATACCTATGGTGGATGGGCGCGTCATGGCGGCGGCGCATTCTCCGGCAAGGATCCCACGAAGGTGGATCGCTCCGCAGCCTACGCCGCAAGATATGTAGCTAAGAACGTGGTGGCCGCAGGATTGGCTGACCGCTGCGAAATCCAGCTGGCCTATGCAATCGGCGTTGCCTATCCCGTTTCTGTAATGGTGGATACCTTCGGCACCAACAAGGTGGATGAAGAACTCATAGAAAAGCTCGTCAATGAGAACTTCGACCTGCGTCCCGCTGGCATCATCCGCATGCTTGACCTGCGCCGTCCCATCTACCGCCAGACAGCCGCCTACGGCCACTTTGGGCGTACAGACGTGGATCTTCCCTGGGAGCACACCGACAAGGCAGATGCCCTCAGAAAACAGGCCGGGCTGTAACTCTAAAAAATCAAACATCACCAATAAACGAACTCCATGCAAACGTGATTTTGCATGGAGTTCGTTTATTGCGTCCACAGCTGTAAGCTGCGCACAGTATGAATACTACAGCAGTGTCATCTGCATCAGGTTGTCCTGACAAAAATCTATGAAGGATTGGGCTGCCTTTGAAACATACCTTCCCTTTTTCCAAGCAAGTCCTATATCCACGAAAATCGGAGTCTTCAGAGGCAAAGCGCGTATTCCTGGACTGTTCTCTGCCACAAAATCCAGAAGGAAAGCCATTCCAACGCCGTTTGCCACCAAACCCTTGATGGTAATTACCTGATTTGATTCAAGGATTATATTGGGCGCAACATCATAGGCCTCCATTTTCTTCCTCACCAAATCCCGCAGATATGCCCCCTCCTTCAGCATGATTACATCGGATGAGGCTATATCCTCAGCGGAAATATACCCCTTTTCCGCCAAAGGACTGTTCTCAGGTACGCATGCCATGAGCTGATTTGTAGTCATTTGCAGTACCTCAAGAGGCGGAGACGCGTCAGTTATGATTATTATTCCGAAGTCCAGCTCGTCACGCTCCAGTTGTGAGCGTATTGTTATCGACCCCTCCTCATACAGGAACACGTCCAAATGCGTATACTGGCGGCGAAAGCTCGAGAATATCTTAGGGAACATATAAGCCCCCATCATTGGGGGAATACCGATCTTTATGCTTCCCTTTTGAAGCTGCTTATAGTCGTTTACCTCCATCACCGCATCCTGAATATGATGGAGCGCACGGTCAATACGTGACAGGAATACCTCTCCCTCAGCGGTAAGGAAAAGCTGTTTTTGGCGTCTGTCAAAGAGCTGAACCCCCAATTCGGCTTCAAGCTTCTTTATGGCTACGGTTATGTTAGGCTGCGAAACGCCTAAACGCTCTGCCGCACGAGTGATGTTGCGCATACGGCTTGCCATGTGGAAATATTCGAGCTGCCTGAGTTCCATGTGCCTCACCCTCCTTGCATGAAATTAGTTTTCTATTCGATGGTTTGATTTACTCAATTTTTTTCATCTTGCTCCCTAAGTAATGTGTCACGAACTGCTGAGCTGTCCTGCCGCTTCGTCCCGAATGGGACATTTCCCATCTGAGACCTTCAATGCGCAGTTCCTCGTCAGTCATCTCGACACCCTGCTTCTTTAGCATGTGACGTATGATAGCAAGGTATTCCGACTGATCCGGAGAATAGTAGTGGATAATCAAGCCAAACCTATCGGAAAGTGAGATAGTCTCATTGACACTGTCATCACGATAAAGCTCATCCTGACCGTCAATCCTGTCCCGCCAGCTTTCGCGTATCAGATGACGGCGGTTTGAGGTAGCATATATCAAGACATTTTCAGGCCGCGATTCCACACCGCCCTCTATGGCGGATTTCAGATACTTGTATTCAGCATCTGATTCCTCAAAGGACAGGTCATCCAGGAAAATAATGAACCGCTTACCCGCGAAGCCCCTCAGTGTCTCCATGATATCAGGCAGCGACTTTAGCTGTGGCTTGGTTAGCTGCAGGAGACGAAGCCCCTCCGTATAGTACTCATTTGCCAAGGCCTTGACCGCGGAGGACTTGCCCGTTCCACGAGCCCCCACCAGAAGCACATTGTTTGCTGGACGTCCCGCCACAAAAGCAGTGGTGTTTTCGGTCAAAAGCTCCTTTTGATGCTCATAGCCTATAAGGTCAGACAACCGCATATTCTCGAAATGACGAATGCCCGTGAGCTGTTTCCCGTTCCAGCGGAAGGCCCTGTAGGAGGCGATATCCCCATAACCATATCTACGATATTGCTGCAAAAGCACTTGAGCGATTTCCTCCGGAGTATTTGCGCCGCCCATCTTCTCCTGAAGGTGCGTCCAGGCAATAGAAGTTTTCTCGCTTGTAGGATGATAGTCTGCCAGCAGGGCAAAGGCCGACAGTGTTCCTCCATTTGAAAGGAGAGGGGCAAGGATTTCCACATCATGCACAAAGGCCTGCTGCAGGCTTTTTCCTATTATCCCCTTGTTGACTTCCATTGTACGGGAAACAAGATTTGGTTCATGGGAAAGAAGATGAAGTGTATAGGAGCGTACTATATCTCCTGAAAGGCCAAGATTCTCCGCCTGTTCCACAAGCATAGCGACAGCCTTTGCCCCAAGGGATGGCTCAGGATTGGATAAAGCCTCGATCAGCGTATGCATTACGGGGTTTTCCAGCAGGTTTCGGCATGTAAGCAGCTCCTGCAAATGATATTTGTCCATTAAGGTCATCCTTTCAGATTCGAGTCA
>DOYB01000063.1 GCA_003518745.1 Selenomonas sp.
CCGCCAAAGACCTTTGCCGCGCTGTATCCCACGAAAAGGTTCATTCCCCAGAATACCGCGTTCCCCAGAACAGCGAACAGCTGGGTAATGGGATACGAAACGATTTCAGGAAACAGCTTCATCATAATGCCCGTGCAGCCTGTAATCAGTCCGCAGGCAATAAAGCCCGGAATAAGGGGAATGAAAACGCTAGCGATTTTCTTGAAAAGCAGCTTCACCGGAGTCGCGTTTTTCGCCCTTATTTCCGCATGAAGCGCTTTTCCATCTCCGATTTGCGGCTTTCTCTCCGCAGTCAGGATTCCCTTAAAGGAATCCGTTACATGTGCAGCCTTACCGGGGCCAAGAATTATATGCAGTTCTTCACCTGCATCATTTAGCCCGATAACTCCGGGCAGCTTCTTGAGCGCGGCCATATCCGCCATATCCTTGCTGACCAGCTTGACTCTCAAACGCGTCATGCAGTTCATTGCGTGAACTACATTGTCAGAGCCGCCCAAACAGTCTAATATCTTCTTTGCCAGTTTCAAATCATCCATCATTCATCTTCCCGTTTAATTCACACAGGATTTTTCGATCCTCGTCAGTCAGTTCCGCCGTCTCCAAAAGCTCGGGGCGCCGTTCCCTGGTCAACCGAAGCGCCTGTTCTCTGCGCCAGCGGCGAATTTTACCATGGTCCCCCGAAAAAAGTACCTCCGGCACAGCCATACCCTCAAATTCCCTGGGTCTTGTATATTGGGGATGCTCCAATATACCTTCATAAAATGAATCCGTGGGAGCTGATTCCTCAGACCCCAATACCCCGGGAAGCATCCGGGCCACAGCGTCGATAATCACCATGGCGGGCAGTTCCCCTCCCGTAAGCACATAATCGCCTATGGAAAGTGCCTCATCGGCTAAATATTCCGTTATACGGGCATCATAGCCCTCGTAGTGTCCACAGATAAAGACAAGACGCTGATATTCCGCCAGTTCCTTAGCCTTTTTCTGTGTAAACACCTCCCCTGCCGGATCCATCAGCAGTACCCTGAAATTTTCTCCATTTATCCGATCCGTAATGGAACGCACCGCACGGAACATAGGCTCCGGCTTCAACACCATTCCGCTGCCTCCGCCGAATGGGGAATCATCTACCTGATGATGTTTGTCATAGGCAAAATCCCTAAGCTGGGTAAAGTGAACCTCCAGCAGCCCTCCGTCGATTGCTCGCTTCAAAATGCTGTCCCCGAAGGGCCCCGCAAACATCTCCGGAAACAGCGTCACGATATCCGCACGCATTATTCTATCTCCTCGGGCAATTCAGCCACCAGGCGTCCTGCCTCAAGATTGATTTCTTTAACCACGCGCTTTAAGGCAGGAATCAAAAGCTCCCTGCCATCAGTGCCGCGAACCGCGTATACGTCATTGCTGCCTGTGCGAAGTACCTGCTCAACCCTTCCCAACAGCTTTCCGTCGGGTGTCACAGCCTCCAGGCCTATTATATCGAAGGCATAGTATTCCCCTTCCTCCAAGGGCATGGCCTCAGATCTGGGAACCGTAAGCAGCCTTCCGTTAAGTCCTTGGACATCCTCACGTTTCGGATATTCCCTGAAGCGCAGCAGTATGAACTGCTTATGGTACCGCATTCCCTCTACATGGAGGAGTTCATCTCCTGCCATAACCTCCTTCAGATTCTCGAACCTGTCCGAGAAATCCGTCAGAGGAATGACCCGCACCTCCCCATGGATTCCATGGGGAGCTCCAAGCCTGCCTATTGTAATCCGACGTTCAGCTCCTGATGGCGACGATTTTGTCATCTTCCACCAACACTTCCACGTTCATGATTTCACGCATATCATCACCAATCTTGAGTTCCACCTGACGCTCCAGGGTTCCCTGCACGATTTCAGCACCTATGGCAAGTTTCTGGGTTGTTTCTTGCTTCTCCAAGGCCTCTGCCCTGTATTCCAAACGTTTTTGACGTTCCATGCCGAAGTATTGCTGGATAGATGCTGCCTTCTGGGGATCTGTACCCTGCTCCTCCATGGTGCGCTTCTCCTGTAGGTTAATTTGCTTTATTTCAAGCTCCACACGCTGAATATTCTTTTCCAAATCCGCCAGAATCGAGGCCTTCAGCTTCTCAGTCAGCTTTGCCTTTATTGTAACGGGCACTTTCACAATAATACTGTCCATATTTATCTTCCTTTCATAACAAATAGGCGGCAGACCCTCGAAATGAAGGCTCCTGCCGCCCATCCAATCCCTAAACGATATCTACCGTGGCCTTTTTATCCACACGAGTGGCAGCGGCCTTGACCACAGTACGCATTGCCTTGGCGATGCGCCCCTGTTTGCCAATCACTCTGCCCATGTCATCCGTTGCCACATGAAGTTCATAAACAGTCTGATCCTCATCCTGCTTTTCCTCCACAACAACTGACTCCGGATGTTCAACCAGGGATTTTGCGATAACCTCAACAAGTTCTTTCATGCTGATGCCTCTCTTCAAAACCGATCAAAACCAATCAAAACCTGTATTCGGCTTTTCTCAGTCCTTCTTCTTATCACGCTTCGCCGCGTCAAACTTGGCCATGATACCCTGCTTGCTCAGGAGAGAACGAACTGTATCAGTAGGCTGCGCTCCCTTGGACATCCAATCCAAAACCTTGTCCTCGTCCACGTTAACGGCCGCAGGCTGTTTTGAAGGATCGTAGTTGCCAAGGATCTCGATGAAGCGACCATCACGCGGCGCGCGAGAGTCTGCCACTACAATGCGATAAAAAGGATTTTTCTTTGCACCCATACGGTTCAAACGAATCTTGACTGCCATGAAAATCACCACCTTTCGTTGTGCTGTTAATGTTTAAAGGGAAGTTTGAAATTACCAAGGCCTCCGGCCAGATTTCCCAAACCGGCCAGCCCCTTCTTGCCCTTCTGCATCTTTTTCATTTTCTTCATCATCTTCTTCATTTCGCCAAACTGCTTCAGAAGCCGGTTAACATCCTGAACCTTTGTCCCGCTTCCCATGGCGATTCTCTTTCGGCGGCTTCCATTGATAATGCTTATGTCAGCGCGCTCCTTAGGCGTCATTGAGGTTATAATTGCCTCAATCTGACGCATTTCCTTGCCATCCAGGTCAAGCTCCTGACCGTCAAGCTGCTTCCTCAGCTCCCCCAT
>DOYB01000151.1 GCA_003518745.1 Selenomonas sp.
CAAGCTGCTTCCTCAGCTCCCCCATCCCCGGAATCATACCAAGAATTTGGTTAAGGGAACCCAGCTTCTTCACTTGACGCATCTGGGAAAGAAAATCATCCAGAGTGAATTCATCCCTGCGAAGTTTTTTTTCCATTCGCTTGGCTTCCGCCGCGTCGAATGTGGTCTGTGCCTTCTCAATCAAGGAAAGCACATCACCCATGCCAAGTATACGAGAGGACATACGGTCCGGGTAGAATGGCTCCAGCGCTTCCAGCTTCTCACCCATGCCAACGAACTTGATGGGGCATCCAGTAACAGCCTTAATGGAAAGAGCCGCGCCCCCTCGGGCATCACCGTCCATCTTGGTGAGCACGACGCCATCCAGCCCTAAATCCTGATTAAAGGTTTCAGCTACATTCACGGCTTCCTGACCGGTCATGGCATCCACCACCAGAAGGATTTCATGGGGCTTTACCTGAGCCTTTATATCCCTGAGCTCCTGCATGAGCTTCTCGTCAATCTGCAGTCGCCCGGCAGTATCAACTATGATAACGTCATTCGCGTGGGACTGCGCGTAGTCAAGTGACTTTCTCGCAATGGCCACCGCATCCTTGGAATCCTCCATGGCAAAGACCGGAAGTTCCAAAGTCTGCCCCACCACCTGAAGCTGCTTGATGGCGGCGGGCCGATATATATCAGCCGCGACCAGCAGAGGACGCTTTCCCTGTTTTCTAAGGGACAGCCCCAACTTTCCCGCGGAGGTAGTCTTTCCTGCGCCCTGAAGACCAACCATCATCACAACAGTGGGCGGTTTTGGGGACATATTTATGCGGCTTTGAGTGCCGCCCATGAGGTTAGTGAGTTCCTCATCAACAATGCCTATTACCACCTGCGCAGGGGTCAATGTCTCCAGAATGTCCTGTCCGACGGCACGTTCCTTCACGGTCTTGATGAAATCCTTGACCACCTTGAAGTTAACATCCGCCTCCAGCAGCGCCATGCGAACCTCACGCATGGCCTCGTTGACATCATCCTCTGTCAGTTTTCCATGTCCACGGAGCTTCTTGAAGGTTTCCTGCAAACGCTCCGACAAACTCTCAAATATCAATATCCATGCCCTCCCGTTTCAACAGGGAACCGAGCCGTTCCATAATCTCATTCTTAAGCCGCGCATCCGCTGTATCCAATCTCTCCATAAGCGCCATAATCTTCTCAATGCCCTGCCTCTCATTCCTGAGATAACAGGCAAAACCAAGCTTTTCCTCATACTCCTCCAAGGCAAGCTCTGAACGACGTATATTATCGTGAGCCGCCTGCCTTGAGATACCAAGTGCCTCCCCTATCTCCGACAGGGAAAAATCCTCCAGAATGTGCATCCTCACACATTCCTGCTGCTTCTCCGTCAGCAAAGACCCATAGGCATCAAAGAGTTCCAGAAGATGAAGCCTTTCTTCAATCATAACAGCCATCCGTTCCTGTCAGCATCAACCAGCCTCGTCATTATAACTAAACATACACCAGCTGTCAAGTATTTTTACTTGCCAGCCGCTTCACATCAACGGCTTTTATGATAAAGTTCATTGCCCACAGGCTTACGCCGTTGGAATACGCAGGCTTCAAGTGGTTCCGGACTGGTGGCGCGGCGACCTTGGTACGGAAAATCCATCACAATAAAGTCCTGCTGATGCCATCCGGCACTAGCAGGACTTATTTTTCAGACTGACTATTTCTTGCAATGGCTCATGCCAACGCACCATCATACATCCTATTCAGCTTAACGGATTCAGGTCATACTCATCACTCTGTTATTATCTTGTCGCCAGCAGAATAACCTTTCCATCATGCGCGGAATAAGGCTGCCGTTTACCACAGCCGTCCTGGTTCGGACTTTCAACCCGTAGAGCTTGGAAACCTCATAGCCGCCCGTAGCGTAGAGCCCCATACTCCGCGCCAGATTCACCACAAAACTTTCGTTGGCGGGGTCATCCACACTATAAGCCTCCGTTGCCACAATGACTTCCGCCCCGGCATTTTTTAATTCGTTTATCCTGTCGGTGATTTCCTGTTCGGATACCTCGGCATCTGCCGTTTCCACAAAGGAATAGACTGCTTTCAGTTCCTTGCCCAAAGCCAGCGGAATATTGCCTATTAACTTTTTTATTTCAGATACCTTTTTTCCAATGCCTCCAGTGTGCCGTCCATCTTCAGTTCTGCCAGTACGAAATTGATGTAGTTCAGCCATTCCTGATCGCCTTTTTTCATCAGTATGCCACAGGAATGACGGGTAAATGGCGTATCCTTTAGAGGCGCGGCCAACCGCTTGTCCATGCGAACATAGTGAGCAGCCTCTACAGTTTCCGTAATCATGATATCTGCCTTACCCTCTGCAATTTGACGAGGGATATCCGCATTGTCATTATAGACGATAATTTTAGCTTGTTTGAGATTTGCATGTGCAAACTTTTCATTTGTACCGCCCGGATTAATCATCACACATACTTCCGGTCTGTCAATGTCTGCCAAGCTTTGGAAGCGGTTTGCGTCCTTGGCACGGCAGAGTATGGTCTTGCCAAAAATTCCTTCCCCATAAGCATCCGACATAGCCATGGTTCTTGCCCGGTTATAATTGCGCGAAATACCGCAAAGGGCAATGTCAAATTTTCCTGCCTGCGTATCAGCGGCAAGCGTCGGCCATGTAGTTGGAACATACTGGATTTTTACCCCCAGGGAATCAGCAATAAGCTGTGACAGCTCAGCATCAATTCCCTCGTATTCTCCGGTTTGCGGGTTTAAGTATGACATGGGAATGTAATCCCCGGTGGTGCCAATCCGAATCACGCCTCTGGCAGAAATATCCTCAAGACAACCGGCCTCCGCACGTACCACAGGCAGCATCATCACTGCCATCAGCAACAGAACTATCAGGTCAACCAGTGAAACTTTTCTTTGCATAACTGTCTCCTTCGCGTTTTTATCATATAGCCTTTTCATTACAATACATATCTAACCTAGGTTTATTCGGTATCCAATACCCGTAATCCTCTTTTTGAAGTGAAATTTATATTTTGACAGGAAATTACAAGCGGTACGACGATATATACATCAATAAACGGGTCTCTTGAGTGTGGCGCAGATGAATGGTAAGATAGAGTATGAGGAAGTTAAAAATAGATATTTCATGGCTGACTCATATGCAAACCGCTGACCAGC
>DOYB01000045.1 GCA_003518745.1 Selenomonas sp.
TGCTGTATTTTGCGAAATCCATTGCAAAGAAGGCGGGCATCGAAATAGCAAGAGCAAAGGCTCTTGACATTCTGTATTATGTTGACACTCTTATAGTAGGTAAGAGTGGCACGATAACGGAGGGAAAGCCCTTTATTTCAGAGTTGATTCCGGAAGGCGTTATGCAATCTACACTGCTCGCGACCGCCGCCACCGCGGAGCAGAAGTCGGATCATCCGATAGCCAGGGTAATATGTCAGACCGCGGAGGAGCGCAATCTTCGTATTCAAAGGATTTCTGCCTTTAACGAGGTGGCGGGCTGTGGCGTGGAGGTCATATTGAATGGCAGCTCCATCAGGGTTGGACGGGCTAAATGGCTGGAGGAGGAAGGAATCCAGATCAGCGCCAATATACTGACTAAGGTGGATCAGTTGGCATATCGTGGCAAGATTCCCGTGTTGGTAAGTGAGGGGAAATATGCTAAGGGCATTATAGTGATAGAGGACATTGTTGATCCGGAAGTTCCTTCAATTATTCGGCGGCTTGCCAAACTAGGCTTGAGCACCGTCATGTTTACCGGTGACAGTCCGCGCACGGCTTCAGCCATAGGAAAGGCCGCAGCCCTGAGCGCTACCAGAGCAAATCTTACGCCTGATGGAAAGGCCAGGGAAATCCAGTTGATGCGTGCAAGGGGCTATACCATTGCCATGTCTGCCCCCATGGAGCAGGATGAACCGGCACTGAGGGAAGCAGACCTTACTATAGGCTTGGGAAAACCCATGCCTGAAGAGACTGATTTGCTAGCTCCCGTGAATCTCATGGATATAACGGATGATGATGACGATCCCAATGACCCTAAGGTGAGGGCGCAGAGGATTGCGCAGCTGAAGCAGGAAAAAGAGGACATGCTTCTACAGGCTGTAAAAAGATTCAGCATTGTCTTGCCGGAGGGGCTTTTCCAGTTATTGCCGGCTATTGATATTTCTCGCAATGCCCATGAGATAGTGAGACAGAACCGTTATATAGCCTTTGCGGCATGGGCGCTTCTGGTTCCTCCGGCAATGGGGGTTTTAACGGCCTTTGGTGGGCCTATGCTGGGCCCGTTTGGCGCTTTTCTCGGTATGGTGGGCGCGACACTTCTTGTGCTTTTGAATTCCCTGAGAATGAGGAATGCCTACGAGCCAAAGAAAAATTATGAGACACCAAGACGCTAATTATTCACCAATATGCAGGAAGAATCTATTTCTGGTCGAATATATACCAAGGTGTGGAATAATGGGCCTGAATATCAGGAGGACGATATAACTCTTTGATGGATATATGGTATACATTTATAAGAGTATGTCGTTAACTATTTCCGGGTGAGGTGAACTGGCTTATGCCGAGAAATCTTTCCGCGTGGATAGATTTGACGGTACATCTTATCGTTATTCTGGTTTTGGTAGGTGTGATATCCTACTACAATCATTACCTTGCAGCCATCGCCGCGGTGGTTTGGGTAGCATTGGTTTCCTTCGCAAGGGAAAGATGCCGTGATCGTTCCAAGCGCTTTGAAAGATATTGTCGCGATGTAATCAGCAATATAAATGAAATGATGGACTATGCGGTGGAGAATCTGCCCCAGGCGGTACTTATCGTAGATGAGGAGGGACATCTCCAGTGGTGTAATAACCGCATAACGGACTTTGTGGAGAAAAAACCGGAGCAGGACACACATATAGGTGAGTTTTGGCCGGGGCTTCCACTGGAATCCATTTGGGGGACAGATGGGGAAGTTGTCTTTTCCAAGGATGAGAGATATTTCCACGTTAGTCATCGTCCGGTGAATTTTGGGCAAGAGCAGCCGAAGCTGATGACACTTTATGTTCGTGATGTAACGAAGGTTGAACAGCTTAAGCATGAGTATTTGATGAGCCGGGCGGCGCTGGCCTACATTCAGATAGACAATTACGATGAAGTCACTCAGGGCTTGAGTGAAGCGGATCGTACTACGATGCTGCTGGAGGTCAATAAGAAGATTGATGCATGGACCCATTCCCTGGGTGGATTCATGCGCAGGGTGTCAGAGGATTTTTACGTCGTGATGATGGAGCGCCAATCTCTGGACAGGGCCATCATGGAGCGTTTTGATATCCTTGATAAGGTGCGCCAGGTGTCCGGTACTAACAGGCTGCCCGCGACGTTGTCCATAGGGGTGGCTGTGGCAGACGGGCAGACCATGGAGGAGCTTGGGACGCAGGTGCAGGCAGGGCTGGATCTTGCTCTTGGCCGAGGTGGGGATCAGGTTGCCGTACAGTTGGATGGCAAGATGCAGTTCTTTGGCGGCAGGACAAAAGCCGTAGAAAAGCATACACGGGTAAAGGCCCGGGTGGTTGCCCACGCCATACGGGAGCTTATGGCAGGATCAGATGAAATATACATAATGGGGCATCACAATGAGGATTTTGACTGCTTCGGTGCCGCCATGGGCGTGGCGAAGATGGCGCGTCAGCTGGATAAACCCGTGCATATCGTATTAAGCTCGATGAATGAGGGGATTGACAAATTCGCGGAGTTCCTCAAGGACAAGACGGAATACGAGGGAATATTCGTAGAGGCTTCAGATATCATAGGAACTTCATCGATAAATCCGCTGCTTTTCGTGGTGGATACCCATATCCCGCACTTAGTGGCTGACCCTGCTCTGTTGGAAAAGATTCATCAGGTCATAGTGATAGACCATCATCGCAGAAGCGAGAATTTCATCAAGAATCCTCTGATGGTATATATTGAGCCGTCATCAAGCTCTACCAGTGAGCTTGTGACAGAGCTTCTGATGTATTTCGAGGATGACATGAAGCTGTCCCGTATAGATGCCACCGCGCTGTATTCCGGCATTGTGGTTGATACCAAGAACTTTACCGTGCAGACGGGGGTAAGGACCTTTGATGCCGCCGCATTCTTGAGGAGGTGCGGAGCAGATCCGGTGGTGGTGCGGCAGCTGTTCCGCACAGACTATGAAACCACTGTTGTTTTGGCGAAGGCGAAGGCCGGTTCCGAGTATTATGATGAGGGTCTCATTGTGTCGAGTATTCCCGAGGTCTTGTCCAATGGGCAGATAATCGCGGCTCAGGTGGCAGATTCATTGCTTCGTATAGAAAATGTGCGCATGAGCATCGTGTGCTTCCAGCTTAAGGACAATGTTGTGGGAATCAGCGCCCGTTCTACGGGAGATTTGAATGTCCAGGTCATCATGGAACAGTTTGGCGGCGGCGGGCACCAGAATGTGGCAGGAGCGCAGGTAAAGGATGGAAACATCCAGGAAATCAAGGAAAGAGCAATAATGCTCAGTCGAAAATATATAGAGGAGACGGATAAAGATGAAAGTGATATTGCAGCAGGACGTTAAAAATCTTGGTAAAAAAGGTGACGTGGTGGAGGTGTCTGACGGCTATGGCCGTAATTTCCTACTGCCAAGGAAGGCGGCTGTTCAGGCAAATGCCGAGAACCTCAATGTGGCGCAGGCAAAGGCAGGCTCCGCGGCGCGTAAGAAGCAGCAGGCCAGTGACGAGGCAAAGCTGATGGCGGCGCAGTTGGAAAAGGTTTCCGTAACTATTCCCATAAAGATAGGCGAGGGTGGAAAGCTGTTCGGCTCCGTTACCGGAAAGGACGTGTCGGAGGCGCTGAAAAAATCAGGAATTGACATTGATAAGCGCAAAATCACGATTCAGGGGGACGTGACGGGCGTAGGCGTTTATGATGCCGTAATCAAGGTTCATCCCGAAATAACGAGCCGTATTCAGATTAACGTGGTAGAAGGCTGATTCTATGTGGCCTTTCGATCAGTGGAAGAAATTTCGTAAGAAGAAAAATGTGCCGGTGAATAATCGCAGAAATGAAACGGAGCTGGATCGTGAGATTACAGCCCTTTATTCGGTTTTGATGGATGTGATGGGCTCGGATCGTCTGGTTATTCAGGCAGGTAAGATGGATGCTCTTCGCTATATGCGCTCGGAGAACCCCGCGGAGAGAATATTGGCTTTGCGGCGTATTCTGGATGAGAACCCGACCTTGGGCCCGGCGCCCAAAGAGGCTGATATACCAAAGGAGCTGGCCCATATTTCTGAACGTCTGGCTGATATAATGGCACGGCGTAACCTGGAGAACCGCATAGAAAAGAAAATCAATGAGAAACTTGAAAAGGATCATCAGGATTATGTTAAGGACATACGCCTTCAGGTGCTGAAAGAGGAAAAGGCCGAATTTGAAAGCCCCCAGGACGTAAAAAAGAGGGAAGCGCTGGAGGCATTGGACAAGGTTCAGCTGACCCAGTCAGTAATGGAACTCCTTCGTCCGCGAACAATGGATGAAATAGTGGGGCAGGAGAGGGCAGTAAAGTCACTTCGCGCCAAGCTTGCCTCCCCATATCCCCAGCATCTTCTGCTGTACGGACCTCCGGGTGTAGGCAAGACAACAGCCGCGCGGCTGGTGCTGGAGGCAGTCAGGGGAACGGCGCTGTCACCCTTTCAAAAGGATGCCCCTTTTGTGGAAACGGATGGAACAACCCTTCGCTGGGACCCGCGGGATATGACAAATCCCCTGCTGGGTTCCGTTCATGACCCAATTTATCAAGGAGCGCAGAAAAATCTGGCGGACAGCGGGATTCCGGAGCCGAAGCCCGGATTGGTGACGGATGCCCATGGAGGTATCCTCTTTATTGACGAAATCGGCGAGATGGACGAAATGCTCCAAAACAAATTGCTGAAGGTTCTGGAGGACAAGCGGGCATTTTTTGAATCTGCCTATTATGATCCCACAAATGAAAAGATTCCCCCATATATACGGAAACTCTTTGAGGAAGGCGCGCCGGCGGATTTTGTACTGATAGGCGCGACGACCAGGGATGCGAGGCATATCAATCCGGCCCTTCGCTCACGTTGCGCGGAAATATACTTTGAGCCATTGACGCCGAAGCATATCGAGGAGATTATAGCCAACGCCGCGAAAAAGCTCCATGTGCGGTTGGATGAAAGTATAGCTCCCCTTATCAGTGAGTATACCATTGAGGGGCGCAAGGCCATAAATATTCTTGCTGACGCGTATAGTCTGGCCCTTGGTCGTTCTGATATAGAGGAGAAGGCAAAACAGCTGCTGAGCGTACCGGCGGTTTCTCTCGAAAAGAATTCCGATATGGAAGAGAAGGAAAGCGGAGGTACGGCAGAGGAACCCGAAAATGAGCAGTCTGTAAGCAAGGAACAGGTGCTCAGGGAGCTTGCTCCCGAGATAATTATCGGTAAACAGGATATTTATGAAGTGGCTCAGGTAAGCCGTTTGTACCAGTTTGTAACAAAAAAGGCATCGGCTCAGGCCATAGTCGGACATATCTTTGGACTGGGGGTTTCGGGCTTCCTGGGGTCAGTTATAGAGATTGAGGCCATTGCTTTCCCTGCCCATGAGAAGGGCAAGGGGACAGTTCGCTTTAATGAGACCGCAGGCAGTATGGCAAAGGATTCGGTGTTTAACGCCGCGTCGGTGCTGCGGAGCTTGACAGGAAAGGATATCCATGATTATGATATACACATTAATGTCATAGGCGGAGGCAATATAGACGGACCCAGCGCCGGCACTGCCATACTTGCGGCTATAGTCAGCGCTGTCACCAAGCGCAGGATATATCAGAATGTGGCCGTTACCGGGGAAATTTCCCTTCAGGGAAGGGTTCGTCCCGTTGGAGGAGTCTTTGAAAAGGCCTATGGCGCGAAACAGGCGGGTATACACACTCTGCTGATACCCAAAGAAAATGAAAAGGACATACCTAAAGGTCATCTGGGGCTTGATATCCATGCGGTATCAACGGCAGAGGAAGCCTTCAAGTGGATTTTCGAGGAAGAGAAGGATGACGCGGATGTTCCGGGATGAAAAGGAGAGCAGCGCTATGGAGCTAATGCTCGGGAACATTTGGCTGCAAAGAGGCATTTATGATTGACAATCAGCGCAAATTACCACAAAATATTGAGGCGGAGCAATCTGTACTGGGCGCGATGCTGATTCGGCAG
The DNA here is from genome assembly GCA_003518745.1 of Selenomonas sp. Taxonomy (GTDB): domain Bacteria; phylum Bacillota; class Negativicutes; order Selenomonadales; family Selenomonadaceae; genus UBA9786. The sequence goes on from DOYB01000045.1 coordinate 6,015, forward strand.
GAGGCCATTACGGAAACCCAGGAAATACTTAGGGCAGATGACTTCTACAGAGAAGCCCACCGTATTGTGTACAATGCCATTGAGGAGCTTTTTTCAAATCATGAGGCAGTAGATTTGGTGACTCTTACGGAGCAGCTCCGTAAGACAAACAACCTTGATAAGGTTGGCGGGATCAGCTTCGTAACAGCTTTGGCCAATTCCGTACCAACAGCCGCGAATGTGGTGTACCATGCCAAAATCGTTAAGGAAAAAGCGGAGCTAAGGCGTTTGATTGACGCGGCAACAGAGATTGCGACAAAGGCCTATGCCGATGAGGATGATGTGGACGACATCATGGATGATGCCGAAAAGAAAATCCTCGCGATTGCCGCGAATCAGATGCGCGGCAGCTTCGTGCCAATATCGGAAATAATAATCAGCGCGATTGACAGGGTAGAGCAGCTTTATGAAAATCAGGGTGGCTTGACAGGCATTTCTACCGGCTTCAGCGATTTGGATCAGCTGACTTCAGGTTTGCAGCCCTCGGATCTCGTATTGGTGGCGGCGAGGCCGTCCATGGGAAAGACTGCCTTTACCTTGAATATCGCGACCTATGCGGCACTTCATGACAGTTCGGTCGCGTTCTTCTCTTTGGAAATGTCGAAAGAGCAGCTGGTTCAGCGAATGATTTGCTCTGAGGGGGGTATCGACTCCCAGAGACTGAGGACAGGCGATCTTCTTGACGAGGAATGGACGCAGCTTATCGCGACAGCGGACAGGCTGTCAACTGCAAAAATCTACATAGATGATACTCCCGGCATAACCGTTATGGAGCTTAGATCCAAGGCCAGACGTCTCAAGGCAGAGCATGGGCTGGATTTGGTGATAATAGACTATCTGCAGCTTATGCAGGGGCGAAGCGCCCGCAGCGGAGACAACCGCCAGCAGGAGATTTCAGAAATATCCCGGTCCCTGAAGGCCCTTGCCAGGGAACTGGGCGTGCCTGTGGTGGCACTCTCACAGCTCAGCCGCAGTGTTGAATCCAGACAGGTGAAAAAGCCTATGCTCAGCGATCTTCGTGAATCCGGCTCCCTGGAGCAGGATGCTGATATCGTTATGTTCCTATATCGTGAGGATTATTACAATCAGGAAACCGAAAACAAGAATATAACGGAGGTCATAATCGCAAAGCATCGTAACGGGCCAATTGATACGGTGAGATTGTTCTTCCATAAGGAATACACAAAATTCAGAAGCGTATCCTCAATGGAATAATTTTAGCTTGGTATTTATTTTATATATACCTAAATTTTTTTAAGGAGGAATTCAAATGAATGATATTCGTTTGAGCAGTCCGCTGAATGGGAAAATGGTACCCTTGCAGGATATAAAGGATCCTGTTTTTTCCAGCGGAGCTATGGGACGTGGTATGGCTGTAGTAGAGCCGGATGGAAAGGTATACGCCCCATTTGATGGCGAAATTACCGTTTTTTTTGAAACGAAGCACGCCATCGGATTGAAGTCGGAAGACGGAGTTGAGCTGCTGATTCATGTAGGCATGGATACAGTTGAGCTCAAGGGTGAGTGTTTCACCGCGAAGGCCCAGCAGGGAGAAAAGGTGAAGCGCGGCCAACTGCTTTTGGAATTCGACCCGGAAGGCATAAAGAAGGCCGGCTTTGAAGTTACTACCCCCGTGGTGGTAACGAATCACACTGAATACGGGAACATCACCTTTGAATTGATGGATCAGGAGCTTGTGGTACCTGTTCCTTCAGCGGCGGAGTCAGCAGGCGCGGCCTCTGCGGATACCGAATTTGACAATCTTCCCGATGAGGAGAGGGTCGCGAATCTGATCGCTAAATATGTCGGAGGCATGGGAAACGTGCGCTCTGCCGAGCACTGCGCTACGCGTCTTCGCCTCATCGTTAACGACAAGTCCAAGATTGACGAAAAGGCCATAGAGAATATTGAAGGGGTAAAGGGTCAGTTCTTTGCGGCGCAGCAGTACCAGATTATTCTCGGAACAGGTTTCGTTGATAAGGTCACAGATGCCTTCATCAAACTGAATCCGGCGCTTTCCGGTGGAAGCAACAAGGAAGCGGCATATGAGCAGATGAGCCTGGTTCAGAAGATTTCCCGCACCTTGGGCGATGTGTTTGTTCCCATTATTCCCGTCTTGGTGGCGACAGGTCTTTTCATGGGCCTTCGCGGAGCTTCCCAGAGTCTCGGTATGCAGTTCAGTGACACTACGCTTCTCATGAGCCAGATACTGACTGATACGGCATTTGCTTTCCTGCCGGCACTGGTCTGCTGGTCTACAATGAACAAATTCGGCGGTACGCCGGTTATCGGTATCGTGCTTGGACTTATGCTTGTTTTCCCAGGGCTTCCCAATGCCTACGCGGTCGGTTCAGGTGACGCGCAGCCAATGCCCCTCGACTTTTTGGGGCTTACGATTCCCTTGGTAGGCTATCAGGGCTCGGTGCTTCCGGCGCTTGTCCTTGGTATCTTTGCCGCGAAGCTGCAGAAATGGCTGAAGACATTTGTTCCCGATGTAATCGATCTTATTGTTACCCCGTTCCTCACACTCTTTATCTCCATGCTCTTTGGCCTGATGGTCGTCGGACCTATCATGCATGGCCTTGAAAATGTCGTATTTGGCGCTGTTCGCGCATTCCTGGAACTGCCCTATGGAATCGGAGGCTTGATTGTTGGCGGCCTTCAGCAGGTCATAGTGGTGTTTGGTGTGCACCATGTATTTAATGCACTTGAAATCCAGCTTCTGGCTACAACCGGAAGGGATGCCTTCAATGCTATCATTACCGGTGCGATTATCGCGCAGGGTGCCGCGGCTCTGGCTGTTGCCATCAAGACTCAGAATCCCAAGAAGCGTGCCCTCTACATTTCTTCAGCGGTTCCTGCCTTCCTGGGCATTACTGAGCCTGCGATCTTCGGTATAAATCTTCGCTTTATGAAGCCCTTTATGTACGGCTGTATCGGTGGCGCGTGCGCGGGTGCCGTTTCCGGTTTCCTGCATCTTGCCGGAACAGGAATGGGAATAACCGTTATTCCGGGTATACTCCTTTATCTGGATCAGCTGCCTCAGTATCTCTTGGTTAACGCGATTGGATTTGCTGTAGCGTTTGGTTTGACATTTACATTCTTTAAGACTGAAGAATAAGAAACAATAAATATATTTGAACTTTAGGAAGAGTTTCATAAGCCGGATATATCGATAATATAGATTTAATCCTTAATGGAAGAGATTTATAAGGCTCGATATATCCGGTATTTTTTCCCTAAAGCCTTCTAAATAAAGGCTTTGATGCCTTTGACCGCGAAGCGGGGGAATTTTCTGAGGGCTTTTTGAAAAAAAGATGAAAAAAGGATTTTGCATTTTGCCTTAAATTGTGGTATTATGAAAACTATCTCAAAGAGCTATTTAGATTTCGCGTTAGAGCGAAATGCAGAAACATAGTTATGCATGAGGTTTAATACGGAACTTATATGTTTTGGGGGGCTAGGTTAAATGGAGTGGCTTAAGAAAATAACTGACTTTATTATGCCGGTTGAGCCTGAGGAAGAGGAATTCGAGAGCGAGCAGGTGGTTGTGAAGAAGGAAGAGCCTGTTGCTATGGCCAATGAGCGCCAGGTAGTCAATGGCGGAACTGTTGCCAGCGATGGCTCTGTGAAGTATGGCGGCATGAGCTATACGGCTTCTCATGTGGCAGCGCCCGCGGCTTCGGTTGCTATGTCAAGCTCCACGACGCAGCAGACCGCGAAGCCTCAGTTCACTGTTCACAGCGGCAAGCCTGCGCAGTCGGGCAATATGATGATTCGTTTATGCACGCCCAGGAACTTTGATCAGGTGACTGCTGTAGCAGATGATATCAAGGGGAAGCGTGCGGTACTCATAAATTATGATAAGGTTGATTTGGAGGAGCAGCGTCGTATCTGCGATTTTGTCAACGGTGTGTGCTATGTGACGAATGGTGACGCGAAACGGATTTCCAATAACATTGTTCTTTACGTTCCTGATGGAGTGGACGCTGAAGAAGCTATGTCACTGGCGATGGCTCATTGATTGTCTCCACGTGGAGGTGGAAAATGCCCTTCCGTCAATTTGCAGACTATGGCTGCAGATTGACGGAAGGGTGTTTTGTTTACGGTATGTGGCACAGAAAAAAGCCGATGCGGCAAAAGCCTGCATCGGCGTACAAATCTTGTGGAACCAACTATAGTAATCGACTTTGTATTTGCCTAAGCCTTCCCCTTGAGGGGAAGGGGGACCGCGTTAGCGGTGGATGAGGTGGATGTATGCTGTTGGCAGATATACTGCCGTTTACTATAAAATGCTTACTCAGCAACCCAGGAATGGATGCCGCCCTCGGGGCAGGAAGGATCATAGCCGCCATTATGGGGATCGGAGTGGATGACCTTGCCGCACTTGGTGCATCTGTAGGCACCTGCCTCATGGGATGCGCCATTAGCCGGAGTTGAGGCGCTGCCGGAAGCTGTAGCGGCAGCACTGCCATCAATCTGTACGAAGGAGTGTATTCCACGATTCGGGCAGGACGGATCGTAGCCGCCGTCATGGGGATCGGAGTGGATTACAAGACCGCACTTAGTGCACTGCCAGGCAGCAGCAGCATAAACTGTCTGCAAGCCTCCGGATGCATACAACGCGATCGCGGCTAGAAATGCAAAAGCTACACCGAAAACAACAGGTTTTTTCATTTTGTTTACCTCCTTAAATATAATGAAAAATACAAAATAAAACCCTGCTTCACTCTCTTTTTCGACACGCCATATTATATTCCTGCAAGATTTACAAATTTTTCTGCAATATGTGGGTAAGTAACCGGCAATAAACAAATTTTAGGATCAGGATTTTTTGATCTCGGAAAGCGCGTCTTTATCCGCAACAACAATTGTATCATAATGAAGCTGAAGAACTGATGCCTGTACCTTGGGTGAAATGGCGCCATACATCATTTCCTTCAATATAGCGGCCTTATCCTTTCCACTGACCAGAACAATTATCTTTCTAGCAAACATTATGTTTTTTATGCCCATGGTGTATGCCTGACGGGGCACATCCGCCTCAGAAGCGAAGAATCGTTTGTTTGCCTGAATGGTGGAATCTGCCAGATTCACCAGATGCGTTCTGGCCTCAAAGGCATTGCCGGGCTCATTGAAGCCTATATGGCCGTTATGTCCAAGACCTAACAGCTGGAGGTCGATGCCGCCGACTTCCTTGATTTTTTCATTGTAATCCTTGCAAGCCCGCACCGGGTTATCTGTCATGCCGTCAGGGATGTATGTACGTCTGATGTCGATGTTTACCTTGGAGAAGAGATGTTCATGCATGAAATGATAATAGCTTTGTGGATGCTCCCGGGGCAAGCCCTTGTATTCATCCAGATTGAAGGTGGTAACCTTTGAAAAATCCAGATCGCCCTTCCGGTACCATTCCACAAGCTGGCGATAGACGCCTATGGGGGAGGCGCCGGTGGCAAGTCCGAGGACACAGCGGGGCTTCATTATAATCTGCGCGGATATCAGGTTGGCTGCCTTTCGGCTCATATCATCGAAATTCTTTGCTTCAATGATTTCCATACTGTATACCTCCTTGCGCTTCAAGCGATTTTAACATCTTTATTCTAAACTATCGGTATGTGATTTTCAAGAACTATCTGAAAAATATTGAAATAATATGATAATAGCATTATAAAATGGAGGCGGAATTAATAATCGAAAGCAGGTAAAACGCGAAAGACTATCGAAATATAAATATGGCAGGCATTGAATGCCACATGAAAAATTTTGCTTTAGTAAGGATAGGGAGGAAGATAAATATGCAGTCTTACAAATATGTTCCGGAAAAGGTGTGCTCAAAGGAAATCTCGTTCGACTTGGATAACGGTGTACTTCACAATGTGAAATTCCAAGGGGGATGCCCCGGAAATCTACTGGCTATAGGCAAGCTTCTTGAGGGGGCTGACGCCTCGCGCACTGTCGAACTGTTAAAGGGCAACATTTGCGGCACACGAGGAACCTCCTGCGCTGATCAGCTTGCGATAGCGATACAGGAGGCAATGGGGCAGCAAAGCGGCACCAACTGATAGTTCCAGTGGCTGCTTACGCAATAACCGAAGGAGAGGTGCCCAATGAAGAAAGCAGCAGCAGCCCTGTTGTGTTTTATCACAGCACTTAGCCTGTTTTGGGGATGTGGCAATGGATACCAATCGAATTCGGGTTCACAGGTCAAGGTAACAAGCAAGAACGTCAAGCTCGGAGTGTTGGCCCATACTAATGCCAGTGAAGCGGAATTCAACGAGGAATTGAAGCGGATAGAGAAAGAATCTGCTGTAGATTTATACCACACCGCAGTATACTACGACAATCTGCCATCTATGCTGATGGGATTGGAATCCGGAAAGCTGCAGGAAATATTGATTTATGACAGTGTTGCCCGCTACATTGTTCATGGAAATGATATGCTTGAGCTGGCAGAGCTGCACCATAAGAACAGCCTGTATGTAATGGAGTCGTTTTGCTGCGCGGTCAGAATGGAAGACAAGGAACTGCTGGCAAAGCTGAACAAGGCTATTGATGAAATGCGTTCTGATGGAACCTTGGCAAAATTGACCTCCAAATACATTACTGAATTGGGGGATAAGAATCCTCCGGCTGTTCCTTTGGGATTCACAGCGGGGGCGCCTGTTCTAAAGATTGCTATTACCGGGGATCTGCCACCACTTGATCTGATTCGCTCAGACGGAACTCCCGCGGGCTTCAATACCGCAATCATGGCGGAGCTTGGCAAGCGAATGGGAATGAATGTTGAAATAGTACAACTGGAAAACAGGGCGCGTGCCTCGGCATTGTTGTCGAAAAAGGTCGATGTGGTATTCTGGACGATGATTCCATATGGTGATGAAAATAGGATGCCGGAAAATCTCGACAAGCCGGACGATGTATCTGTATCAGAGCCATATTATATGGACAAGGTAGTTCATGTCAAAATGAAGCAATAGGGAAGCTCGCGGGTTACTGTTTTGAAAAGGATTTAGGATTTGTTCGATTGTGGGGGAGCACTTAATGAATCTTTCGATTCGGGGGCGCATGCTGCTCCTGGTTTTTTCGGGTGTCTTTGCCGCGCTGCTGTCATTGGGGGCGACGCTTTTCTATAGTTTTGAAGAGAACAGCCGCGCCATGGAAAATCAGATAAACTACCTTAGGGATTTCCTGGCGGAATCAATGGGCGGCTATGCGGAGGAAAATAGCAAAAGAAGGCTGCGTGAGGTAGCGGAGGCAAGGGCTCAGCACTTGGATTGGGAATTGGTCAGTATGTGCGATGATGTTTATATGCTTGCCGACAGCATGTCTATGATAATGTCGAACCCCCAATATCACAATCCACGTACCCTTGATGATACGCGATACGACTCTGTCAAAAGGGGAACGCCGTATATTCGTTTTATTCCGGAGCTGGCCGATGGAGGGATGAGTGAATCCCTGCGTAACGAAATGGGCATCGCGGGGAATATTGCCGATATTCTCATGCCTATGGGAAATGCCTATAGGGGTTATAAGGTTCAGCTTTTCGTGGCATCAGCGGATGGATATCTCATTGCCGTTGATGCTCCCCTTGATGGTGATGGGGATGAAAATGGCGATTACACGGAGACGTTTCGGGAGAGGTTCCGCGCCAATTATGACCATCGTCAAAGCACTTGGTACAAGCTGGGTCAAAGCATAGACCGCCCCGCGTTTACTGTGGGGGGCTATGCGGGCAGTGACGGTCGAAAGTATTTGGCCTGTGTGATGCCCTATTATGTCAACGGAGAGTTCGCGGGGGTGGCCGGCGTAAGCCAGGATGAGAAAGAAATTTATCGTGAGACAAAGGATATAATAATCGGACATGATCATAGCAACTTCGTTCTTTCAAGCAAGGGGGAGGTCGTTTTCTCTCCCGAATCAGAGGGACTTTTGGCAGCAGTGCTGGACGAGGTGGATTTACGACAAGCGGAAGAAGAAGATCTGGCGGAGCTTGCCAGACTCATGGTAGAAGGGAAGAGCGGTGTCAGGTCTATAGATCTCTATGGAGAGATTTATTATGTGGCCTTTGCCCCCATGGAGGCCAATGGCTGGAGCTTTGGCGTGCTGATTGAAGAGGATGAGGTCATGGCTCCGCTGAGGGCTGTGGAAGGAGAGGTTTTTAAAAGCATAGGATTATTTCATGAAATGATTGAGCAATCATTCGAGGCTACGGGCAGAAGAAGCATTCTGATACTAATTCCGGTTTTACTGCTCCTGTTCTACGGCAGTGGCTTCATGGCAAGCCGATTGTCCCGCCCTATACGCAGGTTGGCGGTAGAAGTAAAGGAGCTCGCGGCGGGGAATTTCGATAAGAAGCTCAGGATTCATACCGGTGATGAAATAGAAGATTTGGCGGATGCCTTCAATACCATGACAGATGAACTGAAGACGCACATGAAGAATCTAGAGCTGGCGACAGCGGAGCATGAGCGTGTGCGCACAGAGCTTGAGGTTGCGACAAGGATTCAGGAGGATATGCTGCCAAGAAGATTTCCGGCGTTCCCGGAGAGGCAGGAATTCGATATTTATGCTACAATGGATGCGGCAAAGGATGTGGGAGGGGATTTCTATGACTTCTACATGCCGAACAGCAACCATCTTGTTTTCCTTATAGCGGACGTGTCGGGGAAAGGGATTCCGGCAGCACTTTTCATGGCAAAATCCCAGTCCATACTCAAAAACAGCGTATTGATGGCAGAATCCGAGAGTGATGTTTCTTCCATTCTGGATAATGCTAATAGGCTGCTTTGCGGGGGAAATGACGCGTCCATGTTCGTAACGGTATTTCTTGGGGTTCTGGATTTACGGACAGGGCATCTCGTGTATGGCGATGGAGGCCATTGTCAGCCCATATTATGCAGGAATGGCAGCTGTGATTTTCTGCCAATGAAGAAAAATTCTATGCTGGGCCTTATGGAGCTTCCATACGATCAGCAGAGCATAGAGCTTCTGCCGGGAGACACTATCTTCCTGTATACGGACGGAGTGTCAGAGGCCATGAATGAGAAGGAGGAGCAGTTTACAGAGAAGCGCGTCAGGGAGACGCTTTCGGAAATAGGAGAGCGCGAGCCGGAAGAGCTCCTGACAAGGATGCGGGATATTCTCAAGGAGTATGCGGGAACAGCGCAGCAATCAGATGATATCACCATGCTGGGGCTGAAGTATAATGGAAACAATGTGAGCTAAGGAGAGATACGACTATGTCAATTACGATTACACCTAAGGTGGCCGGAACAACCCTTACTTTAGAGCTGGTGGGCAAACTCAGCACGATTGAGGCCAAGGAGTTTGACACGAGGTTTCAGACCATGTCCGAAGGCATGAAGGAAGCATTGCTGGATTTTTCGGCAGTGGACTATATTTCCTCTGCCGGTCTCAGATCCATCTTTGTTGCTAAAAAAACGATGCTTCAGCAGGGCGGTGAGCTCAAGGTGCTCTATCCGTCTTCGGATGTTATGGAGGTCTTTAAGGCGACACGCTATGACAATATCGTGACCATCGTGCAGAAGGAAGAGGACAATGCTCAGGTATTCTATCCCCTGCGTCCAGTGCAGCGCATGATGGTGGACCTCCATTTTCAAAAGGCCCAGTCCACTATGATGAATACCGGCGGATTGGTCAGGCTGGATAATTCTCTGGATTTGGAACTGTTGGCAGAGGCACTGAACGGACTTTTGGGAGCTTATGATATCTTTCGGTGCCGTTTGGTGCTTCATCCTGAGACAGGTGAGCTTTGCCAGCGTTTTGACGGAGAAATTGGACGGGTTTATGTGGAAACCATGTCCGACGAGGCCTTCGAGGCGCGCAAGCAGAGCGTGAAGCAGCCCTATGAGTTGATCGACCATCCGTTGTATCGGGCATATATCATGAAAACCAGATCTGCCAACTATATATATGTAGATTTTTATCATGCTATCATGGATGGGACAGCCATTGCCCTGCTTTTTTGGCGTGAGCTGGATAAAAGATATACTCAGCTGGTGAATAAGCAGGAGCCGAAGAGTCCGAGGCAGCCCTCCAGCTATGCTGAGTATATACTGGAGGAAGCGAGGATTCCCAAGGAGGAATTAAAGGCCGGTCAGGACTACTGGAGGAACCTGCTGGCTCAGTTTGACGAGACAAAGCATCTGCCGCCTCCCGATATCAAGGGCGAACCGGATACCATGGAGCATGAAATCGAGGTGCCGTTTTCCGGCATGGAAAAGAGCTTCTTCAAGGGGAAGGACTACAACGAAAACACCTTTTTCATGGGGGCCGCCATGCTGGCTTTGGCTAAGTCCACCGGCAGAAATGAGGCCATGCTTGCATGGGTTCATAACGGCAGATTTACCCCTTCAGAGCGCCGTCTTATGGGGCTGATGCTGGATCAGTTCCCTGCTCGTTGGGATTTCAGTGAGGATTGCTCTGCCCATGATTTCCTCTGCAGGCTTGAGGCTAAGACCCAGGAGGATATGAAGCTCCGTAAGAGTTTGGATGTGTTCTATGAGGAAGGAAGCGCGGACGGTATTGCCGGCTTTATCCTGCAAAAGGGCAGCATGGGGCGCAGGGGTACCATGAAGTTCTGCGGAACTGAGGCTGTGATAGAAGAGATGCCAGCAAACGAGATATCAGCGGCGGAAAATACGGTGGACATTGAGATGAACTCCCATGATGATGGGACATATTCTTTGGTACTCGATTATGATAACTATCGCTATACGGAAGGCGCTATGCGTAAATTCGCCGCCATCATGGAGAAGATGACTATTGGTCTCCAAAACGGGAACCGCATGGTGTCAGAATTGCTTTCGGAGGAAATATGATGAATAAAGAAGCTTGGCGCGCCGAACATTTTGCCGATGAAATGGCTGACTGCCTGCCTCTGCCGGACTGCCGCGGTGAATATCAGTCAAAATGGGATAGTTTTTCCCTGCCTTTTGGGGAAGCTGTCACCTCACCGAGGCTGGCAGCATCGCTTCTGTATCTGCTTGGGGTGTACGGAGGCATTGAGGAAGCCGGATTCTTGGTAAAGGAGGCTAAAGGCTGGCTGCCGCTGCATGTCGAGTGGGACAAGGACACAACTACGGCGCTCCTGACTGAGAAAACAGAGGATATGCTCAAGACAGGAGCAGCCTTTGACTGGACCAGGCAGGAGGCATGGGATACCTTAGGTCAGGAATTGGGACGGGGTATAGCCCTTTTACTGTCGGGTGACGTAACTGCTGATGAGCAGGAAGGCTTCGCGCTGATGTTTCGGTGTGATTCCGGAAAGCTTGAGATTTCCTATGCCCTCTCCTGCTACACTGAGGCTTTTGTTCGAGTCCTGGCGCTTTCGTGGAAGGAGATTCTGCGGAGCTTTACAACAGTAAGCGCTTTGTCAGAGCTTACTGTTACCGCGGCTGAAACCCTTGAGAAACTGGACAGCTTCAACCAGACCTTCCATGATTATGATCATAAGGCTACAATAGCAGATCAGTTCAGGGCAAGGGCTTCCGAGTTTCCTGATAATATAGCCGTCATCTATGAGGAAAGATCCTATACCTACGCGGAGGTTGATGAACTTTCCAATCGGCTTGCCGCATATCTTTCACGGCAGGGGCTTGGGCGGGGCGATACGGTTTCGGTATTTATTTCCCGCTCGGAGTACATGGTCATTGCCTCTCTTGGGGTACTCAAGGCCGGTTGTGCCTATGAGCCACTGGATCCGAATTATCCCGATGAACGGCTGGCCTTCATGGCTAAGGACGCGGAGGCCAAGCTTGTCATCGTGGATGACAGCCTTGTGTCAAGATTGGATAATTTCACCGAATATACAGGGGGCAGGCTTCGTATTTCTGAGATTTCTTCTTTGCCTATTGCTGCTGTTTCCGAACTGGAAAATATTGAGCCTTCTAAGCCGGAGGATCTGTTCCTTTTGATCTACACCTCGGGTACTACCGGGGTGCCGAAGGGGGTCCGGCTGCTCCATCGCAATCTCATTGCTTATGCGGCTTGGTATCGCCGGTACTTTAGGCCTACCAAGGAGTCTCGCATTACCTGCTACAACAGCTATGGCTTTGATGGTTCCTTGGGAGATATGTACCCTGCCCTTACGGTGGGCGCCGGCGTTGTGGTAATACCGGAGGAGAAAAAACTGGATCTGCCCGCTCTGGCAGACATCATTAGGAAGCATCATGTTGTCATCGCTGATTTGCCCAGCCAGGTGGGGCGTCAGTTTGCGCTGACCATGGATTGCCCGGAGCTTAAATATATTGTGGGGGGTGGCGAGAAACTTGTGCCCTTTGAGCCTGTTTATCCCTACATATTTGCCAATGAATATGGTCCCACTGAGGCGACGGTTTCCATCACCTGCTATGATATGACGGAGTACGAGCCGGACATTCCCATAGGGACACCCAACGACAACACTGCCATCTACATTGTGGATACTGCCGGCCGCAGGGTTCCCACGGGGGCCTTGGGAGAGCTTTGGGTAGCAGGAGATCAGGTCACCGGTGGGTATTTGAACCGTCCCGAGAAGACAAGGGAGGTATTCGTGCCGAATCCCTTTTCAAAGGAAGAGGGCTACGAGACTGCCTATCGGACGGGTGATATAGTGCGCTACCGTCAGGACGGGAATATTGAGTTCGTGGGCAGGCGCGACGGCCTTGTTAAGATTCGCGGATTCCGTGTGGAACTGGCTGAGGTTGAGAGTGTGATTCACGACTTCCCACCGGTGAAAAACGCGGCTGTGGTGGCTCTGGATAATCCTGCCGGGGGGAAATACATCGCTGCTTATGTGGTGGGGGACGAGCCCATTGATAAGACTGCTCTGGCAGAATTTATCCGTGAGCGCAAGCCTCCCTACATGGTGCCGGCCGCTATCGTGCAGCTTGACGCGATCCCGCGGAATCAAAACGGCAAGCTCAACAGGAAGGCTCTGCCTGTGCCGGAGATACATGCGCGTGAAAGCGTATATGTTCCGCCTAAGAACGAAACGGAAAAGGAACTCTGCCGTGGCTTTGCGGTGGCTCTGGGCATGGAGAAGGCAAGCGCTGTGGAGGATTTCTTCGAGGCGGGAGGCGACAGTCTGAGTATAGTTCGACTGCTCTCCGAATGCAGAGCCTTGAAGCTGAATTTCAACCTGATATATGAGGGCAAGACTCCCGCAGGTATTGCCGAGCTTCTTGAAAAGCGTGACATGAAAGCCGCTAAGGCAGGAGAAAAGCGGGAAACTCATTTCTTTGGCCCGCTTCAGGAACTGCACTATGATTGGGGCAACTCGCTGGAGGAGGGCTATGGCCTCCACTGTGATGCCACTGTCTATCTGGCGCCGGAAACCGATATGGATAGGTTGGCAGACGCCATAGAGAAGACCTTGCAGGCTCATCCCGCGGTGGATGGCAGGCTTACCGCTACCGCTGACGGCAGCCTGCGCTGGAAGTCAGGGGACTTGCGGGATATTAGACCTGCACTGGAGGAGCTTTCACGGGCGGACTACGATATCCTGAAGAAAAGCATTCGCCAGTCCATGAACAAGCCGGAGACCCGTATGTTTGTGACGCGGCTCTTCGCAATCAAGGAACAGGATGGCAGTGTGAGCAAGGAATTCTATTTCGATTTCCTGCATCCCATCATCGACGGGGATTCAGTCAATATCTTCCTTGAGGATGTGAACGCGGCTTACATGGGCGAAGCCCTCCAGCCCGAAGAGTACAGCATCTTCGATTACTATGATGAGATAGAGGATACTATTCCCACTCCTGCTTATAAGGAGGAACAGCAGTGGAACCGCGATTTCGTGAGCTCTTTTACAAATCGCCCCGGAGAGCTTCCGGGAGATTTGGATCCCAAGGGGGAAAATGAGACCAAGGATATTATGGTTCCCATCCATGTTAATCTGAAGAAGGTGGATGCTTTCACCAAGGCCAATGGGATTACGGACGGGACGATTCTGGCGGCGGCCTTTGGGCTTTTGCAGAGTCTGAACAACGGGGAAAAGGCGTCTGCTATCTTGACCATCTACAATGGTCGGGATGATATCCGCTATGAACGTACAATGGGGGCGATTTACCGCCATTACCCGCTCTGTGTTCGCTGGCAGGAGGATATGAAGGCAGAGGATTTTGTGAGGGAGACACAGGATAATATCCTGCTCTGCCGCCGGCATGCCCTTTATGAGGGTGATCCTGTGCCGCTTATCGCTGCCTTTGCCTATCAGGGTGAGGATGTGGACGGTTTCTTCGACTTCTGTGGCGGTAAAGCCCGCTATGAGGAAATCGAGGATTTCGAGGAGGAGAATTTTGACTTCTTCGTTCATCGCCGGCAGGATGATTTTTACTGCAACCTGACCTATAATACCAAGGAATACAGCGAGGCCTTTGTTGCACGTTTCCTTGAGAATTACAAAAATGTGATTCATGCTCTGGCAGAGGGAAAGAAACTGTCGGAAATAGTAGCGTTTCTATAGTATGTTGACTGAACTGTTGTGAAGGAAAGGGGAATTGTTTTGGAAAAGGTCGTAGACCATGCCTATTTCACCCGAAAGATGTTTTTGCGCTCGGTGCTGGCATCGCCATTGGCGGCTATTGGATTGGCACTGGCGGAAATGGGGGATACGATTCTAGTCGGGCATGCCATAGGCATAGATGGCTTGGCGGCAGTAGGCTATGCTTCTCCCCTTTTCCTTCTCGCTACATTCTTTGTGTTCGGTCTTTCTATGGGCGGGGCTATAGTTTACAGTAATCTCGTGCATGAGGGGAAAAAAGAAGCGGCGCTGGACATCTTCAATTTTTTCTTCCGGATATCGGTTATCATCGGCTTCGGTATTACTGCCGCCGGACTCCTGGGGGAAGAAATCCTGCTGGACCTGCTTGGGGCTAACCCCGAGGAGGCCCATGTGTATGGTATGCTGAAGGAATATGTTTTCTACATACTTCTGGGAATTCCATTTGAAATCCTGATGGAGGTGCTGACGGCATACCTTCGTAATGATGACGCGGATGGTCTTTCAGTGGCCATACAAAGCGCCAGCGGTGTAGTGAACATTGCTGTCAGCGCGCTTCTGCTCTTCGTGTTTGACTGGGGCATAGCGGGATGCAGTTTCGGCTTCTTTTTCTCCAACTGTTTGGCTGTGGTGGTTTCCATGGGGTATATCCTGTTTCGCGGTAAGGGCGAGCTTTCCTTCCGTTGGAAAACAGCCTCCCTTCGGGATGCCGTTAAGCCTTTGCGTCTTGGCTTCGCCACATCTTCGGAATATATCTTTGATGCTCTGTTCACGCTGGTGGTTCTTCACCTTTTGACGGATTTGTCGGGCACCGAGGGCGTAGCCATATTCAATGTAATCGAAAACCTGTCCCTGCTGTTTATATTTCTGTACGAATTTATCGGCAAGACAAGTCAGCCGCTCTTTTCTACATTCTTTGCCGAGTGCAATTTTGCCGAACTGCATCGAACCCTTCGCTATGCTTTGCTTTATGCTCTCCTTTGGGGCGTTCTGGCAACGGCGTTGGTATTCTTTTTCCCGCAGATTATAGGCTTGCTGTTCGGACTGGATGATGTTGGAGATGTTACCCTGGCATATTACGCCGTGCAGGTTTTCTGCGTGGGGACGATTTTCATGGGGATTGCCCTGATTCTCCAGAATTATCTGCAGTCTGAGGAGGATGAGGCCGGAGCATTTTTGGTGGTGTTCATGAGGCGGTTTGGTGTCAGCCTGCCACTGGCTCTGGTTTTGACTGAGTTTGGCTTTTATGCCTTTTGGATGGTTTATCCAATGTCGGAGATACTTACCCTTTGCATACTTTATATATATAAAAAGAGGAAAGGCGAGAAAAAAGTCGTTGAGAAGGAAAGAGTGTACTCTGCGTCATTTTTTGGAAGAATCGAGGATGTGGAGGCACAGCTGGAAGCCATTGAGAAATTTGCCCTTTCCTGGGGGGCCGACAGCAAAAAGTGCTTTGATCTGCGGCTGACAGTGGAGGAAATATGCGGAATCATGGAGGAAAGAGCGACTCGCAGGAAGGACAGCCATATCCTTACACAGCTTACCTTGATTGCTGAGGAGGATGGGAATTTCAAGCTCCACTTGCGGGACGACGGGGAGGAATTGGATCCCTTCAAGATATCCGAAAACCCGTGGAATGAGATAACGGATGAAAATGAAAAGCCTGATTTCAGGTCACTGGGTCTCCATGTGATAAAATCCCATGCCCGCCAGCTTATTTACAGGAACTACCATGGATTCAATACAACCACAGTAACGATTTAGTATAAAAATGCCGCCTAATATCAATGATTTCAAGTATACTACAAGATGATGAAAAAAGTCACATTTTATAGAGGATAGGTCACATGAAAGCTATGAATTTATTGGTTCCCGCTATGATAGCGGTATTTTTTGCCAATCCACAGGGTTTAAATATCGCTGAGGGAGCCGGGCAGGAGGGTAGTGCTGCTTCTGTTGAGGCAGTCAATGTCAATCAGGAGATGGCCAAGCTTGGCTATACGGCAGATTCCTTGAAGGGGTTTTGGATAGAGAAGATTACCGGTCGCGGATACATTGCCATTGAGGAAGGACCCAAAGCCGGAACCTATTATGTTAGCATTCGTTGGAACAACAGCGCAAGCGAAGCTTATATCTGGCACATGACGGCAGAGCCCATCAGCAGTCATGCCATAGGCTACACGAATGGTAAGCATTTCATAATTACGTATTCTGAGGATGGCACTGAAAGCGAGGAATTGAAATATGAGAACGGCACAGGTACATTAACCCTTAACAGCGCAAATGAGATAATGTGGCAGGATGATGTTGATGGTGCCGGAAGGAATACTGTTTTCGTCAGTAAATGAAGCAGCATAGCAAAAAGCCGGAAGTTCTCCACACCGTTTTATGTGTGGGACTTCCGGCTTTTTGCTCACTATCGTCATTCCACTACAGCCTTGAAGAATTTAATTTTTTCATTGGTATTCAGGAAATGAGTGGGTTTGATTTGATCGGGGGCTGTTTTTTGCGTGAAACGCTGTACATCACGGTATAGCAGATGGCTTTCCGGCGCGAGATAACGGACGACACATGGAGAAAGCCCTTTTTCCCTTGCGGAGGCATAAGTTTTGCTGGCTTCGCATAGGCTTTTGTCTATGCCAGGAGCCAATTCTTTTGTTTTATCGTCAGTCTCAAGCAGGATTTGCAGATAGGAACTGTCGTCAGCCTCCTGCAGGTAGTATGAAAAATCCAATAGTTCAACATCATTTGACTCGGCAGCAGCAGCGATGGCATGATAGATCTCATGCTCCCAGAGAAACCCATCCTCAAGGACCAATCTATCCTGCAGTTGTCCAATATAGCTGAAAAGAATCCTACCATCCTCGCATTTCTCTACCTTGATAACGATTTCCGTGGCAAAGCGGTATAGTCCAGCGCGGTTGGTAAGTATTATTTCATAGCTTTGGCCCTCCTGCAGATCACTGATGAAAATTGGGCGCTGATCCTTAGCCGCGGTTATAGGACGGAATTCGTAAAAATTCACATCAGTCTGCAGTTCATAGCAGTCTGTTCCAATTACTGGTTTACCTATAAGCGCCTCTGACGTGGCGAAAATGCCATTGTCATGGCTCAGATCCCCTATGTATTTAGAGAGCGCTTTTGTATAGACGGCAAGACCTCCGGTGCCGGCAGCGATAACGCGGTTCAGCTTTGGCCATATAAGGGCTGCTACGGGCTTTTCAAAGCCCTGCTCAAATATCCCGCGCAGCTCCCGCGCGCGCTCCGGGTCAGGGGTTAACTGGCTCTGCAGGTTGGCCAGGAATTCGTCCGGCACGTCCAGAATGAAGTTTATCTTTCCCTGTTCAATGTCGAGACATAGGGCCTGCCAGTGCTTTTCCAGAAAGGTAAAGGCTTCCAGTACACCCCAAGTAAATGGGGCAATTATCTGCTCCACATCGCGTTCCAGAAGGGCGAATAGGAGACGAAGGTAAATCGTTCCAATAGCCTTGGGAGGAAAGAGCAGCCCCATCGGCGCGGTAAAGCGGGCCTTGCTCGCCCCAAGCCTAAGCTGTTCCTGATGACAAAAATCCGATATAACCCAGCCGAAGAGTGAGTTCAAAGCGGCCTGGTCGTTGTATTTCCGTTCCTTTGGAAGGCTTTCCCCCAATAGAAAGGTGACTCTGCCACGCACCGCATTGGTAAATTCCTCGCAGTAGGGCTTGAGATGCTCCGTTGTGGCAGGAATGAGCATTGGCTCAACTGATGTGCCTGAGGAAAGAAGATAGCAGGGAATGTGGCTGCTGGTAAAGATGCCGCTTTCGCCGATTCTGGTCTGCAGTTTTATTAGAGGAGCATATGTATCGTACCGGGTGATGGGAACTCTTGCCTGATAGCCTTCCATGGTGCGAATGTTAGAAAATCGATAGCGGTGCCCATAGTCAGTGTCGCGGTTTTTTTCTAAGATATCCACGAGGATTTCCTGTCCGTCACGGAGCAGTTTTACAGAACCGCCCTTGTCAAAATTCTCGGGACGAAGAATGACATCTCTCGGAAGTGAAAAATATGTCTTGGCTTGTTCGGCGGATATCAGCTTACTTACCGGAAGCATGCGAATCTGATGGACATAGGGTTCCAAAATTTCCTTGATTTCATAGCGGTTAGCCGGCGACAGTTTTTTCGCCTGAATCATGACAACGGCGAAGGTTGCCAGAAGCATTGCCATGAGCTCGTCGATATAAATGCCGTTCTTGAAAGCAGCCTCGAAGATTTTCTTGAAGCCTGCGGCGTAGGACACCAGTGTTTCTCCGGATTTTTCTGCCATTGATTGCACCAGGGAATTGCTGTTGATGAAATAATGGTATCCGATGAGCTGCGGCAAATAGCAGACACGCTGGGCCTTTCCATATAGCTCTATAAGAAAGAGCACATCCTCGGTGAAGGGTACGGTTTCATCGAAGGTGAAGCCGTAACGCGTAATAAATTCCCTTGAGTAGAGCCTTGAGGTTACCATACCCCAGAACAGCCCGCCGAACATCTTCTCGTCTTCCCAATTCTCCCGGTCCATGATGATCTCATCCCGGGTTTGGTCCCAAAGGACGATCTCGGTGGCCGGCATTAGGCCTTCCTTTTCCATTTCGTATTCACGGCGGAAGACCACGATATCGGAGTCGGTTTTCACCATATGCTTGAGAGCTATTTCAAGACATTCGGGAGTATAGCCGTCATCCGCGTCCAAAAAGCCCAAATATGGGGCTGTCGCAAATTTCATGCCAAAGTTCCTAGGGCTAGAGGGAGTATGGATATCGTTGTCCAATTCCTTGAGAATGATATTTTCGTGGCTATCCAGCAATTCGTGTACAGCTGATTTGTACTTGCTTTCCGTATTGTGAAGCACAACTATCCACTGTATGTTTTCAAACCCCAAGGTCTGCTTTTTAAGGGATTCATAGGCATATTTAAACATGTCTATGTCAACATTGTGGAAGGGCGTCACTACAGACACCTGATACCTTTGTTCGGCCATGATATTCTCCTTACACTTTGAGTAGTTTCCCCGGTATAAGCTGATTCCCATGATAGGTGGGCAGCTCACGGAAAGCGGAGGTGATTCCGTTTTTTTCCAGCTCCTTGCCGATTTCAAGCATTATATCAGGAGAGTCAAAGCGCTGGCAGGAACGGATGTACATGGTATCGCCGTAGGTTTCGGCTGAAATGCCGAAATCTCCCGGATTGCGTATGCACATTACCCGACTGATTTTTTTTATGAGTGGCTGATATTTTCCGGGTAAATCCAGGCTGCCGGGATAGGTGAGGGGAACAGTTATAGTGTTTGGTCCCTTTGGGTGATTGGCAAACTGCTTATGCCACTGGCATATATCCGCACCGGAACGTGAAAAGCCGTCAACCATGGCTGTTTTAGCAGCAATCAATTGAGCGAAATGCTCCCTGGTCATCTGTCCATGAAGCTGCTCCTTCAAGGCCGCGCCCTGAGCCTCCAAAGGCATGGCGGCAACTTCCTCGTCATAGCGAAGAAACGTAGCGTCGGAAAAGTTTACAACCGTGTCGGTATTGTAATACTTTCTCATGTTAGCGGAAATCATGGTAACAATAGGTTCCTGATTTACCTTGTACAGTGTCCTTAAAGCTTTTGAAGCCATCAGGGAAAGGAATGCCGCTACTGAAGTTTTACAAACTTTGGCCGTCGCCAGGAATTTATTGAGGGGACAGCTGAGCTCATATATGGCGCAATAGGTTTCCTCCATAGGATAGGGCTTTTCGGGTATGGCAAAAGCGGGAACAGGGGCGGAGGAACCGGACGCCTTATCTGCCTCACTGAATTTCCTGTAGGGATCCAGTTGCTCAAGCTCATTCATATGAGAGTCAGACTCCGGGCGGACAAGTTCATCCGCCTTAAGGTCAAGTCCTTTTCCCGTAGCATAGTAGAAAAGCACAGTCCGCAGGAATCTCCAGATTCCATGAAAATCTCCAAGACCGTGAAAATATGAGAAGCTGAAGCCCTGCTCTGAAGAGCTGAATACAAAGGGGTAGCCTGCGGTTTCATCGGTTCCGTAACAGAGGGGGGCGCTATCGGCGGGCCGGATTGGGACAGGATTGGAATTAGACACAGCCCATACAGTTCCCTCGTGGATAACCGGGCGAATCGCAAATTCAGGGAAATTCCCCAAGGCTTTGGCGACAGACTCTCGCAACAGGTCATAGTCAGTTGATTCTTCCATATCAAAGCAGACGCGGATATCGAAAGCTGAATTTTCACCGCCCCATATATAATAGAACAGACGGTTCGAAGCGCCGATAGGTTTTATTTCCATATTTTTCACCTACTTCGTGGCCTCAAAGAACTTCTTGTAGTCGCCTATTTCCCGCTTGATTACGATTTCGTTGGGATAAAAGTTGCGGACGATGGGCATCCTTGCATCGTATTCATTGTATTCCACCACGATGGAGAAGCTCTCATTCAAGAACCATGTTGCGTTTGTTGTGCCCTTTTTGATACTTGGACGTCCAAAGTTGTAGGCGAAATTCTTTTCCGCGCGCATATACATCTCATCGGCCATATCCTGGGTTTTTGCATAGAGCCTGATGCGATAGCTTCCCACAAGCTCCTTGCTGGACTTATTGGGATGGAGGGCAATCCCCAGGAAATAATCGCCCTTGTTCTTTATGTAGAAGATTGTGGATTCCTCCGCCACACGGGTCCAGCCATTTTTTTCAAATTCCTCTATGCAAGTCTGTATGGGCTTACCTATGTAGATATTGAAGGCCATCGTATCGTCGCGGGTAGCCTTGTCGATATCATCCTGCCAGGCAGCCTTTTCCGCGGCATGGACAGCCGGCAGCACTGAAGTCGTGCAGGCATCGATGGATTCATTGCCGGCAAAGAGCATCCCTCCGGCATACAGGGACATAATCGCGCCAGTCAAGGCAAGGGTCTTCTTCATTGTTTTCATTAAATAGCACTCCTTTATTTAAAAATACTACATAACTATATCATTGATGGAGGATTTCTGCATGTTTTTTTTCAGAACTCTACAAAAAGGTAGTTCATTCCGAGTGTGTTGGAATAGCGCACATCCTTGGCCATTGCGCAGATGGTGCGAATGCCTATGTTCTTTGTCTTGTCATGAGAGTCGTGCAGTGCCAGCCAATCCTTGGGATTAAATCGCGGGCAGTTGTCCCGAATGCGCAGCACCCAGTTATCACCCTTTGCCACACGGATGTCAATACTGTGTTTTTTCCCCTCAGTAAAGCCCCAACGGATGATATTCCCGCCCATTTCCTCAATGGCAAGGGCCATCATCATGGACCTTCTCGCTGATTCTCCCTGCTGAAGCAGGAACCGGCGTGCGCCCTCAGAGGCTTCTATTATCTCCTCCATATTGTCTGCTGAATGACTGTAGGCTGCTGCCTCCCGGGAAAGCTGCGGTGGAAGGCACATGAAATCGCTGATGCTTCGAAGTTTTTCCTTCCTTTGCCAGGCGATGATGAAAGCCAATGTCAGCAAAGTCAAAAACTCTGCCAGAACAAAGGACCACCAGATTCCCACGGCGCCGAAGGCATGTCCCAGAACTACAGCCAACAGGCATATGTAAATCAGATTATCAAGGGCGGAGGTAATATAGGTCATTTTCAGAGCCTGAACCCCCAAATAGTATTTCTGCAGCATGTTGTTGATGCCGTATATGGGAAGATACAGTATGTAGATGCGAAGAGCCGTTACAGCCGGGGAAAAGGCATCATGCTCAGGACTTACGAACAGCCCAATCAAGAGGGGGGCTGAAATGAAAGCAATAAGAGCAACCAAGCCTTCCACCAGAAGGGCTTCTCGTACTGACAGTTTGAGGAGAGTTCTCAGGGATTCACTGTCCTTTTCGCCTGCCATAACTCCCGCCATGGTGAGAGTCGTGGCGCTGACGCCGGAAACAATGGGATTGAAAATATTGTTCAGGGCATTGATATCGGCAAAGGCGGCAATTGCCGTGCCGGAGGCAGAAAAAACCAGCATCAGGTTGATGATGTACATTTGTGCCGCCTTGTAAAAGCGATCCACAGCCGATGGCAGGCCAATCTTAAGGATAGGTGAAAGGTATTTAAGCCCTGCTTTGCTTATTGAGAAACGTATGCAGCCGGAATCTCTGAAGCTTCCGACCGCCATTACGAACAGTGAGCTGAAGTAGCAAATGGACATGACCAGTCCCATGCCGAACATACCGCCCTCCGCGTAGAGGACATTGAACATGGCACCTGCTATGTTTACGGCAGTCTGCAGGAAAATGGAGTGGAGGGCGGTTTTTGCCTGCCCCTCCAGAAAGAGTATGGATATCTGCATAGGAAGGAAAATCAGCAGGGAAAGCCCCGGAGCAATGCCCCGCAGATAGGCAGTCACCTCAGCCGCTGTCTCAGTGTTTTCACCGGCTCCCAGGAGCAGTGCTAAGGGGTCTGCCTCCAGGTATATAACAATGGCAAGGATAAAGGAAAGAGGCAGGCAGAAAAGCAACGCTGTAGAATAGCAGCCACCGGCATCCTCCTCGCGCCCTGCGCCAATACTTTTGGCGCAGTTGTTCTGTACACCCAGGGAAACAATCTGGCTCAGCATCATTACCGCGAAAACCAGAGGCAGTGTCAGCTGAAAGGCCGCCATGGCCGTGATTCCCAGATAACGGCTGATGACAATTCCGTTCACTATTGAGCCCATGAAGGCCATGAGATTGTTGAGTACCATTTTCTTCATGGAACTGCGGAAGGTTGCCTTCAGCAAGTAGTCAGCTTTGTTCATTGGACGCACCCCATGGCTTCTATCCTGCCCTTGAACCTTTCGATATGGGTTCTGATCATTGGGAAGAAGCTTTTCCTTGCCTCTTCAATGGACTTTTTGCGCATATCCTCTGTCACTGCAGGAGCAATTTTGAGGAAGGTTAGCCATCTTAGCTGGCAGTATGCTTCCAGCATAGCCTCGATTTCTGCCAGTTCTCCCTTATCCTCGGTTTGGAAATAAGTTCTTTTGAACAGATTCCAGGCAGAGACTATGGTCTCCGTATCCCAACCGATGAACTTGGCGATGAAGTCCGGGGGGAAGGTCTTTACCAGATTGATTCCAAGCATATAAGTGCCAAGTACGTCATAAATTGGATGTCCCATGCTGGAGTCCGACATGTCTATCAGGAGAAGCTCGTCCTCCGCTGAATGACCGGGTTCCTTTCGTCGCACCATGATATTACCGCGATGATAATCCCCATGAATATAGGTTTTTCGCTCCGGTATGGAGTCAATCATCTCATTCAGCAGGTTTATTTCAGCGGGGGTGAGGAGATCCGCAAGACCGGCGACCCTTTCACGGTAACAATCGCTGATTTTCGGAAACGCGTCCTTTGGAACGTTCAAGCTATGCAGTCTTCTGAGCAGCTCTGCGGATTTTATTGCCAAATCCGGCAGACGGTTTGGCTCCTTGGCTATGACATTTCGCAGGCTGGGGGCCTCCAGGTATTCAAACATCAAACCATAGTTTTCACCGACCCGCACTATTTCCAGAGCCCTTGCGGTGGGAACCCCAAGGGCATATGCCGCGTCGGCGTTTCTCTTTTCCATGGATATCTGGCGCATGAGCTGTGGACAAGGTTTGTACAGCTTGACTATGGTATCCTGATCCAGTCGATAGACGACACTGTTTTGCCCCTTGCCGATACAGGTAAGGCCGTCAATTGATATTTCTTTTAATTGTACGGCTGTCACCGTATCCAAGCGGTCACTTTTTGCGACTTCATGTTCGCGTGTTTCTTTTAAAGTCATGTATCTCCCTCAATATAAAAACTTAACGAATCAACCATGCAGGGTAATTTGAGTGTAAAGGCAGCTTGGCCTTGCAAATATAGCTCACAGTCCTCCACCAAGGGGGGATCTCAGTGGGATAAATACAAAATCATCTGCTACGTGGTCCTGGTCATCTACCCACACTATTCTTTTTGGGCCGGTAAAGCTGATGGTACCGGTTCCGTTCTGGTACAGAAGCTCTTCCTTCTCTATGTACTTATCGCCATAGGTCAAAAGGTAGTGACTGCAATCGGAATATTTCATAACGCCTTTTCCCACAGGCACTGCGGACATGGTCCACATATCCACCTGACGCGCGTTCCGTCGCCAGCTTACTTCTACACCGTACCAGTCATTCTCGCCTACGGTAACGGTAAGCCTGCCCTCGCCTGCCTTTTCCTCCTCCCAAAAGCCAAGGAATTCGTCGCCTTTGCGGTTTGAAGCGCTGTACTCGACGGCAGTGTTCGGCATGGCGGACGGCATTGCATCGGCAATGCTCATATGCAACAAGAACAAGACTGCTAAAGCTGAAAAAATTTTTCCTGTTTTCATGGAACTTCCCTCCCCGCTTGTTTTGAAATTTATGAACAGTTTCTTAGTGGCAGCTTTGCGAACCTTTGCAGATTATACCATATAATCGCCGGCCATTTCATGGATTTTCGTATAATGTTGGAGTCTTGCGGTTTTTTTTTGTTTGTGCTAGGATATGGGCAGGAATTTGGTAGTTCATGTTGAATTATCTTTCTGAGTGTAGAGTTGGTTATTGCAGCAAAGCAAGGATTGTGGATTCTATGAACATATCAGGGCTTTCATGGCTGGGGAGTAGAGTGCGCTCTGTTTCCCGGCTTCTTTTGTGATATGGGGTGTGCTTCGTGCTTTGCCGGTTAATGGCTGCAATTCTACTCAATGCGCATTTATAAGGGGAGGAGAAGGTACATTATGAGATTCAGCCAGAGGAATGGCGTTGCAGCCGCTGTGGCGCTAATGACCTTTGCGGTCGGCGGTATAGCCTCGGCCAATGACGGACCTGTTGGGGCTCCGGCGCAGGCGGGTTCACACGCAGGGCAGAAAATTGATATGACGCTGTCCGAGGGAATAAAATTGGCTTTGGAACGCAATTATTCCATCGAGGAAAGCGCCGCGGATCTTGACAACGCTTATTGGCGTTTGAGAGAGGCACGAAGAAACGGCGGCCCGACTCTGTCATGGTCAACCACTGCCAATCGGGTAGGGGGAAAGGCACACGAGAACTACAACAGGGAGTTTGCCAATAAGGTTTCGGTGAGTATGCCGCTTTATACCGGAGGCAAATTGGAAAACAATATAGAGTACGCCAAGCTGGGACTGTCGGGATCCGAGCTTACCTTAGAACGGACCAAGCAGAGCGTTCGCGATACGGTGTCTCAGGATTACTACGACATTCTGAGGTGCCGGAGCCAGGTGGGGGTGTATCAGGAATCTGTCAACAACCTTCAGGCTCACCTTGACAACGTGAACATCAAATACATGGCAGGGACAGTGGCGCAGAAGGATATCCTGAGCTCCGAGGTTTCCCTAGCTGAGAAAAAGCAGAGTTTGGTGTCGGCGAGGAACGATTATCATGTGGCCGTTGCGACCTTCAACAATGATGTGGGACTGCCTACGGATATGGATACCAACCCACGGGAAGAACTGAAATATGAGCACTATGGAATGAGTATTGAGGAGTGCGAGGGGTATGCTCTTCTGCATCGTCCCGACCTGCTTGAGAAGGAATATGCCCTTCGTCAGAGCAAAGCCAAAATGGAGGCAGCGAAATCAGGGTACCGTCCGAAGGTGGATGCTTCTGTCAGCCGCGGCATCGGTGGGGACAGCCCATTTAAGAACAACATAGACTCTGATGACAGTTGGTCTGCGGGAATTTCGGCCAGCTGGAACATTTTTGACAACCAGGTGACGCAGGCCCAGGTGAATCAGGAGAAGGCTTCTATCCGCCGCGCGGAAGCTGAGTTAAAGGACAAGCTTGCGGCTGTTAAGCTGGATGTTCGTACGGCTTACCTTAACCTCAGGGCGGCAGAGGAAAATATCAACACAATGAAAGAAGCCCTTACCAAGGCCGAAGAGGATTTGCGTATCGAAGAAGTTCGCTACTCTGCCGGTGTGGGCACGAATCTTGAGGTCATGGATGCCCAGGACAAGTTGGTTACCGCCAAGGGCGATTATATTACCGCACTTTATAATTATAATACAAGTAAAGCAAGCTTAGAAAAGGCCATGGGAGTTCCCGTGGATTTAGATATAGAGCCATATTGGAAGGCACTGGAAGAGCAGGACAAGAAGGGTAAAAAGGGGGAGTAACCCGTGATGGGATTATTGGATAAAAAAGCAGTGGCCGCTTTGTGCGCCCTTACCATGGCTGCCGGTGTTTTGCTGACCGGATGCGGTCAGGACGAGCAGGGAGGAGCGCCGAAAAAGGTTGCCGTCAAGGCCATGAAGGCGCTCAAGCAAGACGTTACGGTAAACTATGGTTATCCGGGACAGTTGAAGAGCTTGAACGAGGTTGAAGTTCATTCCCGCATTTCGGGCAGTATTATGGAGAAATATTTCAAGGGCGGAAGCGAGATACACGCAGGCGATCCGTTGTACCGTCTGGACTCAAGACAATACGAGTCCGCGGTCATTGAAGCCTTGGGTAATCTCCATAAGGCAGAGGCAGATCTCAGGAATGCTCAGGAGGATTTAGCACGTGATGAAATGCTCTGGCGGAACAATGCCATTTCCGAGCAGGAACTAACTAATAAACAGGCAGACGTGGATGGCTATATGGCCACTGTGGAGACGTACCAGGCATCTGTTCAGAAGGCAAAAGAAAACCTTGACGATACGGTTGTTTACGCACCTATGGATGGTTGGGCTTCCTTGGATGATGTTGCAGTGGGGGCCTATTCCACAGCAGGAAGCACAAAGCTTGTCACCATCGGCACATTGGATCCCATCTATGCACAGTTCAGCATCAGTGAGTCAGAATATCTGGACGTACTGTCCAAGGTCATGGGAAATGGTACTTTGGGCGATAGGGAATATTCGACGCTGCCTAAAGTCAAGCTTACCCTGTCAAACGGTCAGGAATATCCCTTGACGGGTGAAATCGTAGCTGCCGATAAGGGCTTCTCGGATAATTCGGTATCCCTTACCATCAAAGCGGAGGTACCAAACCCATATGGCGCTTTGCTCTCCGGCATGTTCGCCCGG
>DOYB01000173.1 GCA_003518745.1 Selenomonas sp.
CCTATGAAGAAGCCTATGATAAGCTGTATGGCGAGGAAACACTCAGTCAGATTTACTCCGTCAATGAAGATATCATGGCCATTGACATGAGAGGAAAGCAGGCACAGGGTGCTTTTGGCGTTTTGGCAAACCAGCTTAACAATTATCTGGACTTATTCGGCAAGGATGATTCCTACTACGATAGTTTGAGAAGCGCGTTTAATCAGCTCGATCCGGACGATACCAACGGGATTGTCCATCAAATCCGCAGTATGATAGACACTGTGGGAAAAGGCGATGCCATCAAAGTAGAAGATCCGGAATTCCAAGAAGATGTAGAAAACGCCATTTCTGCCGTTTATGGGGGTAAGGGCGCAAGGAAAATTGACGAAGAACAGAAGAATGACGAGAAGCCTGCCAATGAAGCGCAGCAGGGATTGTCCTTCTTGGAAATGCAGCGACGAGCCGCCGAGCAGGAGGGGCGCTTGCTGGACGAGCTGTTGGGCAATGAGCATGACAGCAAGGTAGAATCGGCAGGAGATATATTGGCAAGGCGCAAGCCGAAAGCTGCGGATACTGAGCTTAGGGATAAACTTCGTCACGTGGATGAACGTGAAGAACCTCGTAAGCCATTTTCCTTTGTGACGGAAAATGATTCAACGAAGACCGAAATGCCAAAAGAGGAACTCGCAAAGCAAAAAGCAGTACATGAAGCGTGGAGTGGCATAAGTTCAAAAATGCTTGGTGATGGTGGTTCCACAGGAGAATCTGTCAAAACCGGGGAAAGTGTTGATATATTGGCTTGAATTGAGGTGATAACATGAATGTACCGATTGGGACAAGCAATTTCAAAGATAAATGGAAAAGTCACACTATCCATCATTTTAAGGATTAGCCTCACATTTGTCGGTAAGCATCGACAGAGCAATGCCTTGTCGTGTGATGTTACATACGCTGAAAAGGTTGGGGACGCATAGATGTACAGTATAGAAGGTAAGCATTGGCAGAGCATACTGTCTGTTTTTAGAAAGTACCGAGATAGTATAGAATGGGTTAAATTGTTTGGTTCGCGGGCTAGGGGCGATTCTAAATTAGCATCTGATATAGATTTCGCGGTCTCAGGAAATGTTGACGTTATAACAAAATTGTCTGTAGCCTTTGAGGATAGTAAATTACCATATATTTTTGACATTATCGACTATAAGCGACAAAGCAATGAAAAATTGAAGCAAGTTATTGACCAAGAGGGGAAAATGGTATTTAGCAGCGCGAAGGGAAAAATACTTATGACAAAATTGCAAATAGAAATGAAGCATGAAGATTATCATCGTGCTTTGGAGAGACTGCAGTCTGCTCTGCGGAAAGAGCCGGATGCTGATGATATGTATCTTGATGCAACGATTCAGCGTTTTGAGTTTTGCTTCGAGTTGGCTTGGAAATTGATGAAATGTGTGCTTGACTACGAGGGGATTGAAGTCAGCAGCCCACGTTCCAGTATTCGCGAAGGCTGGAAACAGGGAATGGTAGCTGATGCGGAAAACTGGCTGGATATGCAGGAGAAAAGAAATTTATCGTCTCATACATATAATCAAGCAACTGCATTGGAAGTTTACAAATTGATTAAGGAAAAATATGTAGATTTATTGCTGGCGTGGGATAAGGAAGTTCAGCAGCGCCTGGAATCTGACTTGTCAGTTTGATAAGTGAACTCCGCGCTATATGCTTGGCATCTTTTAACATCCTAAGACTACTGCGTGGTCTGTATGTAGATGGGTTAAAATGATGTAGCCAAGGTCAGAGTGCAGAATTCTTGCAAGAAAAAAACATGATTAGCACACTATAGATTTGGCCGTAATGTTGACGGTCAAATTTTTTTGCAAACAATATTGACACTGTGTCATTTTTGAAATATAATACGATCAACAAGAAAAGTTACACGGTGTCATTTTTATACGGGGAGGAATTTGATGCCCAAGATTTCGGCAGAGGAGATGCTGGCAAGACGGGACGAAATCATTGATGCCTGCGCCAAGCTATACGAAACGATGAGCTTCAAGGAGATTACCTTGAAGGAGGTGGGCAAGGTTACGACCTTCAACCGCACGGCAATCTACAATTACTTTAACACCAAGGAAGAAATCTTTTTGGCTCTGATGCAGCGGGAGTATGAATTTTGGGTGGCGGATTTGGAAGCGTTGATGGCTGCCCATCAGGAGCTTAGCCGTGAAGAACTGGCAGCGGCGCTGGCTCATTCACTGGAGAAGCGGCAGCGGCTGCTGAAGCTTTTGTCCATGAATCACTTTGATATGGAGGAAAACAGCCGCCATGAGAATCTGGTGGAGTTCAAAAAAGCCTATGGCAGTTCCATCAAGGCGGTACATCGTTGCCTCGATAAATTTTGCCCGGAGATGAGCGAAGCAGAAAAAAACAGCTTTCTATATGCGTACTTTCCGTTTATGTATGGTATTTATCCTTATGCGGTGGTCACGGAGAAACAGCGGCAGGCCATGGAGGAAGCTGATGTAGGTTTCCGGTATTATTCTGTTTATGAACTGGCCTATAACTGCCTGCGCAAGCTGCTGTCAGTCGAGAAAGGAGAAGATGAAGCGTGAAACGGCGTGATTTTTTGAAAGCCGGTGCTTTCGGAGCTTTAGCCATGCTGGGTATAGGGAAGATTTGGGATAATAAGGCCTACGCGGCTCCGGCAGGTGAAGTAAAACTGCCGTCAGGCCGAAAAATTGATATACACGCGCATGCTATGCTGCCTGCTTATATTGATGGGCTGAAAAAGCTGGGGATAGATCCTATGGCAGAGGAAGGCTTTCCATTGCCACAGTGGTCGGCAGCCGCGCACCTGGCCTTTATGGCTGACGCGGGGATTGACTATACGATTTTATCCCTTGCGACTCCGCATATTTATAATGGCGATGAACAGCTTACCTGCGAGATTGCCAGACAAATCAACGTAGAAACGGCGGAC
>DOYB01000019.1 GCA_003518745.1 Selenomonas sp.
GATCCGGGCAGTCGGCTGAGTATACTGAAACAGTACCTTTTTCTATGCGTATGGAATTACTTCCCTTTTTAGTACTGACATTGAATTCCTCAAATTGATTTCCTGACAATTCTACTACCCGTTCAGTTGTTCCGTTTACTGTGATATGGGCATAGAGAAGCTCATGTCTGTTGGACAGTATAAGAAGAGGCAGGAGTCCCAGAAGCAGAAGGAGCAAAATGAGGATACAGTCACCTTTTTTCAGTTGTATCATTGGAGCTGCTTTTTCCAGTATTCAAGGTCAGGCTCGTTCAGGGGCAGGTCAATGGTCTGGTCATTGTCGTAGTAGAAACGCAGGCGCACCTCATCGGCCTTTCGAATTGCCGAAAGACTGGAGCGCGGCAGTTCTACGAAAAGCTTGTTCTCATTTTTAAAACGATGGTCAGGGTTTGTGGAGGGATTCTGTTTAACCGAGGCCTTCATTTCCCAGGGATTTCCGTCGGTGTAGAGGATGGCTTTCGGCAGCAGTTTCGCGTTATCGTACCGGTAATCCCATAGGGTCAGCACGGCTCCTTCCAGCTTGCCCTTTGCCGTATGCGAGCTTTTGAAGTCGATATTGGCATAGGCAGAGAGACTCTCAGCAGTGCGATGGTCGACATGCCAAGTGTAGGACAGTCCGAAAACGCCGGTAAGCATAAGTAAAATGCCGAAAGCTGTAACGAAGTATTTCATTTAGTTACTCCTTTTGTTGAAGCTTGACGTTAATAAGATGTTTGTTGTATAATCATGGAGGAATATAGGTGCCGCTTAGCGGCAGCCCAATATGGTGGTTTTGGTAAACCCGCCAGTACTAGCTGTCAGCTAGTGGCGGGTTATTTTCTTGCCCGATTTGCTTATGACAGCACTGTATTATTGTACTATGAAAATCCAAGAAATCAAGTCCGAAGGACGCAGATTGATTGGCTAATTTTCATGTAAGGGCGTAGTGCGAAACACCGTTTCGCACGGAGTTTACTATGAAAACCCAAGAAGTCAAGCCGATAGGCGTAGACTGATTGGCTGTTTTGCATGGAGCTTAGCCAATGTCGTTAACCTAATGACATTGGGAACTTGGCATGTATTTAAGACATAAACAAGCTATGATTCTGGGAGGTTTGGCTATGGCGATAAAGTTGTTTGTGACAGATTTGGACGGTACCTTATTGCCTACTGGCACGAAGGTTTCTGAGAAAAACATCAAAGCAGTACAGGATGCTGTAAAGGCCGGAATAACGGTTACAATTGCTACGGGCCGTATGTACAAGGCTTCGCTGCCGGTTGCTGAGACTCTTGGCGTGAACGTTCCAATCATCACATACAATGGAGCTCTTATCAAGTCTGTTGGCGGGGAAATACTCCACAGTGTTTTTCTTGAGCCACGGATGATCGAAGAAATCGTGGACTTCTTTGAGAAAAGGAATTGGTATTTGCAAAGTTATAGCTGTGACAATCTGATTTATCCGGAATATAATGCTTACGCGGAGCATTATGAAGGTGCACAGAAGCTGAAAGGCCGTGCTGTAGGCTGGGACGGCCTTCGCACTCATACAGATGAGGTTGCGAAAATGCTGAGTATTACGAATGGCGTTGAAGAAACAAGGCTGCGCATTGAGGAAATCAGAAAGGCTTTCGAGGGCAGGCTTGAAGCAGTCAGCTCAAATCCTCGCTATTGTGAGATGGTTGTTCCGGGTGTAAGCAAGGCTGCGGCTATAAAGCACTTGGCAGATAGGATGGGAATCAAGCAGGCTGAGATCATGGCCATAGGCGATTCCAATAACGATTTGGAGATGCTTAAGGCCGCGGGCAAGAGCATAGCCATGGGGAATGCTATTCCCGAGGTCAAGGAGGCATGCGACTATGTTACCGGGACCTGTGAGGAGGACGGCTTTGCCGAGGCGATTTACAGGTATGCGCTAAAATGACGGGAGGCACAAGTATGGAGGATTTGGACAGGATCGCGCAATCCTTGGATTTGGGATTGGATAAAATGACTAAGCAGGGTTCCGGACAGTCCCGTATAGTTATCGTGACGGGAATGTCAGGTGGAGGAAAGACCCAGGCCTGCCGTTATATGGAGGACCTGGGATACTTTTGCGTGGACAATCTGCCGCCTGTGTTCATACCGAAGTTCGTGGAGCTGTGTGCCCATGTGGGAGGGCATGTGAGCAAGGTGGTGCTGGTGGTGGACACCCGCAGCCGCGAGTTTTTTGATACCTTCGTACATGTACTGGAGGATATGGATAAAAACGACCAGACCTACGAGATGCTGTTCATGGACGCTTCCGATGCTATGATAATACGGCGCTACAAGGAAACAAGGCGTCGGCATCCAATGGCGCCGTCACAGCGCATTTCCGAGGGCGTGGCAAAGGAAAGGGAACGCCTTGCTCCTGTACGCAGCAAGGCCACATATATTATTGATACTTCTGAGCTTAAAAAGGCGGAGCTGAAGGATAAGATAATACAGATTTTCGGTACAGCCGAGAGCGAGCAGATGAACATAAATGTTCTGTCCTTTGGCTTTAAATTCGGCATGCCTCTTGACGCGGATATGGTTCTGGATGTGCGGTTCCTTCCAAATCCCTTCTATGTGGAGTCAATGCGCCATAAGAGCGGCGCGGTTCCGGAGGTCGCGGAGTACATAGATGAGAAGCCTGCCACCCAGGAGTTCAAGAAAGTCCTTGATCCCATGATAGAGTTTCTGGTGCCCCAATACGTCAAGGAGGGGAAGAGCCAGCTTGTTATTGCCGTTGGCTGTACCGGGGGTATGCACCGCAGCGTCTTTATAGCAAAACATATCTTTGATTTGCTGAATGGCAAGGGCTATGCCGTGAAGCTGGAGCATAGGGATCTCATGAAGAACGACGTTAGGGAACACGTTCGCGAGGAGTGTTGAGGGAATGCATCTGCTAAAATGGCTATATCCGGGCATGAAGTTCAAGCGCTGGATGTTGCTTTTTTCGCTGGGCGTCATTATGGTCAGCATAGGGCTGGCTCTGGTATTCAACTATAAATATCTGGATTTTATAGAGGAGTCTATTTTCCGGGCCGTTTATCTGTGGCGTGGCAGCTATGACTATATCATTACGACCGTTGTCGGGGTAATGGTTGTGGTATTGGGGCTGGTCCTGATGCTGGTGGCTACCCGGTTCATAATACGCTCCGTCATAACTGTGCTGCTGCCGGATAATTCTGAGCGGCTGGTGGATCTCATATATGAGAAAAGAAAATTGGGACGTGGCCCCGCGGTGACAGTCATTGGAGGCGGTCATGGCCTTTCAGTGCTGCTGCGCGGTATAAAATCCTCCACCAGTAATGTTACGGCTGTTGTTACGGTAGCTGATGACGGCGGTTCCTCCGGCAGGCTGAGGGAGGAACTGGGAATAATTCCACCTGGTGACCTTAGAAACTGTCTTGTGGCCCTTGCGGATACCGAGCCACTGATGGAAAAGCTGTTCCAATATCGTTTTGAGGGGGACAGTGCCCTTGCGGGACACAGCTTTGGCAATCTCTTTATAGCCGCCATGAATGAAGTTACCGGGGATATGGAGACGGCGCTTCAGGAATCATCGAAGGTCCTTGCGGTCAAGGGGCGGGTACTTCCTGCCAGCAAGGAGCATGTGAGGCTTGATGCCACCATGGAGGATGGTACTGTGGTGGAGGGTGAGTCACATATTCCCGAGGTTCAAAAGCGTATCCATAGGGTACATCTTTTCCCCAGAAAGGTGCAGCCGGTACAGGGAGCCCTTGATGCCATACGAAATGCGGATGCCATAATCCTGGGACCGGGCAGCCTGTATACCAGTATCATGCCCAATCTATTGGTTGAGGGCGTTGCGGAAACCCTTAGAAAGAGCAAGGCAATAAAGATATATATCTGCAACGTCATGACCCAGGAGGGGGAGACTGACGGATATACCGCGTCTATGCATGCCAAGGCAATTCTGGATCACGCGGGAAAGGGAACTATTGACTACATGCTGGTGAATTCGGCTCCAATCTCCGAAGAGATGCAGGCATATTATGCTAAAAAGGGCGCATATCCGGTGGTGGTTGATGAGGAAGCTATAAACGCATTGGGAATAGGCTTTGTCAGGTCCGATATAATAAACGAGACTGATTTGATACGCCATGACCCTGTCAAGCTGTGTAATAGCATCATGCGTATGATCTATAGGCTCAAACCTGGGGAAATTGGAGACCGCAGCTGGTAAAATGAGGTGGGTATAGGATGCCATCCTTTGCGACAGAGGTAAAAAATGAATTATCCAGACTGACCGGCGGGAAATCCTGTTGCCGAAAAGCGGAGCTATCCGCGCTGTTTCGTATGGGCGCGACTGTGAGTCTGGCACCGGGACACAGGTTCGGCATAATGTTTACCTCTGAGAATGCCGCGGTGGCCCGTAAGACCATAACACTGCTTCGTGGCATGGAAAAGAATCTGCGGACTGAGGTGGTGGCGGTACGGGCGAAACGCCTGTGGAAGCGCAACAGCTATCGTGTCCGCGTCGCGCCCACGCCTGAGGTAGAGAGCCTTTTGGTAGAGCTTGGACTGATGAATGATGGGAAGCTGACGGTGGTTCCTGAGAAAAGTACGGTACGTCATTCCTGTTGCCGGGCAGCCTATCTAAGGGGCGCTTTTCTGGGAGGTGGCAGCGTGAACCGTCCGGAGAGCAGTTATCATCTGGAGCTGGTCAGTGAAAGCTATGGAATGTCGGATTTCCTGTATGGCATGATGAGAAAATTGGGATTTCCCGTGGGAATTACGGATCGCAAGGAAGAATACGTGGTGTACCTGAAGGAAGGGGATGCCGTCGTGGACTTTCTTGGAATGATACAGGCGGACAAGGCGGTTGAACACTTCGAGGTGGCCAGGAACATCAAGGAGGTCAGGGCCCAGGTCAACAGGCTGGTGAACTGCGAGACTGCCAATCTCCAAAAGTCAGTGGATGCCGCCGTACGTCAGATACAGGATTTAAACGTATTGAAGGATAGGGGAGTTTTCCAGAAGCTGCCGGAGCAGCTTAGGGAAACAGGAGAAGCAAGGCTTGCCAATCCGGAGGCTTCGTTGGCTGAGCTTGCGGAAATACTATGTGTCAGCAAGTCGGGATTGAATCACCGTATGAGGAAGCTGCATATGCTGGCGGAGAAGTCGGGATTGATATAGAGAGGCTAAGATGTTGATTCGATGCAGGAAAGTTTTTTTTATTATTGCTTTGGTGGTTTTGCTGGGAGGTGCCGGCCTGTTGGGCTGGCTCTTGTTTACGCCTTCTCCCGGCGGAATTCCGGTGCTTGAATACCATATGGTTACTATGCATCCCAAGGAGAATGCTGAAGCATATAATGTGACTCCCGCGGATTTTGCCGGGCAGTTGGATTACCTTGCGGAACAGGGGTATACTACTATTACGATGCTGGAGTTCATGAAGGCGCGCAAGGGTAAGCTTGAGCTACCGAAAAAACCAATAATACTGACCTTTGATGATGGTTATGATGATAACTATTATGAGATGCTCCCGATTCTGGAGGCCCATGGCATGAAGGCTGTGGTCTATATGGTTACAAATATGATAGGACAGCCGGGGTACCTTACCTGGGAGCAGCTTAGGGAAATGCAGAACCGTGGCGTGGAAATCGGCAGCCATACAGCCAATCATGTACCTCTTACAGAGCTGTCTCCTGAGGAACGGAATGATGAGCTGAAACTTTCCAAGCTTATCCTGGAGTGGAACGGCATTAAGACCGTGTTCAGCCTGTCGTATCCCAATGGCAAATATGATGATTCCTTACCGGGACTATTGAAAGAGAACGAATATTTGACTGCTGTTACAGGCGATGCGGGACTGAATACCTTTCAAACAAATCCCTATCTAATGCAGCGGGTTAATATACTTGATTCTCCATTCGGGATAACAGCATTTAAGATTCGTCTTCTTAAGGCAGAGCTGATGACAAGACTGGGTTGGAGACAGCATTTGGAGGAAAATGATTGATGACAGGCTTCAATAACAAAATCATTTTATGCGCAGTGGTATCTGTCCTTTCGTGCCTATTGTGTCAATGTAATGGGGCAGAAGCCCGGCATGGCAATAGTGAAGGAATGACCAAGGTAGTAACGGATATTCGGGATACGGAGCTTCGCAATCATGAAAATGCCTATGAAGCCGGTGCCGACTATAGCAGGGAAAGGCTGGGTTCTGACGGACCTAACGCGTATCGCATGGAAAACTCATACAATGGAAAAGATTTTGGACAATATGATAATACCATGAAGCTATGGAAGGTGAATTCCAAGAACGACGGAGGCACCTTGCTCTTTTCAGACAGTCCCGAGTACGTTCATGAGGATGGAATCCTGTATTCCGATACTGTTTCCGGGGATGCGAGGATTCTCTACTATCATCTCAATAATACTGATAAGCCGAAAAAGGTTGCGGTTGTATTGGAGAATGTTTCAGGGAAACAAAATGAGGTCAAGATAACGCGTGGGGGAATGGGTGATCCCTCAAATGACTACCTGAAGGTGGGGAAGTCCACTCAGGCAGAGTATTTCAAGACAAAGCTCGATGCTTCAATCCGTATGGAGCCATGGAGTGAACAACTGCTTCAGGATGAAATGGACAGGGTCGTGCTGGAGCCGGGCGAGCTGATTTACGGCGTGTACGATTTCAGCACTAAGAATCCGGTAAAGGTTTCTGTTATAATGTACCCGGCAAGCGCAAATCCCGTTTCTTTTCTGCATAGGGCTTCGGTGCTCCCCAAGGATGAACAGCGTCTCAGGGGTACCTTCAAGGGCATGAATCGCACCCTAAGCAGCAAGAAGTCATACGATCCCTCGAAGGATGGCGTAGTTTATTTTCCAATAGGTGATGATGAGCATGATCTGTTCCTTAAGGGGATAGATGCCACCGACGGCAGCCAGGTTGTTAACTATGGAAACTATGGAGTACTGTATAATATCAATATTCCCACTAAGGGAAAGAAGAAAACAAGTTATTACCTTAGTCCAAGGGGCGGTGTCTATGCCGGCGCGATGACGGTGAAGCAGGGCAAGGGAAAGTCCAATCTTTTGCTTACGCCACGCCATAGGGCTTATTTTGGGGATGTTGCGATAGGGGGATATTCCGCTGAAATGGAAAACCGGGATATGGCATTTCTTTCATGGTATCCGGAAATGACGGAACTTGGAACCTACAAAAATAATTCTAAGCTCAGCTTTGAATATTCTCCTCCGGGGGCATCCAATCTGCCTGTTCACATAATATTAATGCCTGAACGCAGCTAAGGAAAAAGGCTGGCAATTTTCCCATACGAGTTTGGAGGGGTGTTAAGTGACTAAGAATCAGGCATTGATGGCACTGAAGAAGGTCAAGCGGAATCTTAAGCAGGCAGCTGCTCTTGAGGAGCTTCTGTATGCTGCCGGCGACGCCATTGACAAGGAGGATCCTGAATTCCTGTTCATGCAGGATTCAGTGAAGGATTGTTCGGCAAAGCTCGGTAAGGCGAAGAAAATGTTAGAAGCATACTCACGGGCAAAGGTTATGGGTTGAGAAAAATAATGGGCGATTAAATGGAGACTTAGTTCCTTAATCGCAAGGAGGATATAGCTGTGTTTGGTAATAAATGCGTTTCCGGATTAGCCTGCATTTTATGTTTCATGGCATGTGGCACGATATCGGGTCATTTTACGGGAAACGTGGCATTTTCGGTCGCGGAGGCTCAGGACTTTGTTTCGGGTGAGCACGTTATGCCAACATACTGGATTGCCCGAAACAGAAATTCAGATAGTATCATGGTTGAACCGCAGCGGATTGTCAAGGTGAATCAGGCAATCATGCATAAAAACAGCATAATGACGTCACTGGAGTTTTTTCCGGAAACCGTAAGCGGGGATGATATTCATAGAAAGATGCTTCTGGCAATGAAGGAGTACAGTGGATGGGAAGTGCCAAAGCTCTTTAAGAATGGGCAGCTCCTTTCATGGAATGAATGGAAGGCTATAAGGGATAACTGCGGCTATGAGACTCCAATCAGTGAACAGACTGTTCTCTATGGCGTTTCCATAAGAAGGACTAATATACGTCTATTGCCGACGAATGAACATTTGCTGGCTGCGCCCCAATCTCCGGGCAGGGATTGCATGTATGGAGGGGTATTGAATCCGGCAGAGGCTGTGACAGTTCTTGCTGTCAGCAAGGACAGGAGGTTTTACTTTGTTCAGAGCAGGGGCTCAATG
Source organism: Selenomonas sp. (assembly GCA_003518745.1). GTDB lineage: Bacteria > Bacillota > Negativicutes > Selenomonadales > Selenomonadaceae > UBA9786. The sequence goes on from DOYB01000019.1 coordinate 8,255, forward strand.
GGATGGGTCGATGGAGGAGCTGTTGCATTGACCTCTCGTGAGATATGGACTAATTATGCCGCGCCTATGAACTATCTTGTTGTTACTGCCGATCATAAGAATATCACCATTGACGGTATAGCAATGGATTTTCAGATGGGTGCGCGCATCCCAATAACGCTCAATGAAGGCGGTACAGTACAGATAATGTTGCCCTCAGTGGAGAATGGCAGTATGGTGAATAGGTTTATGAAATTGCCAAATGATGACACCGTGCATGTGGGGCCATTGCCATTTAGCAGGGCTAATCTGATCCGTCAGGCATTTCGTTTCCTAGGCAGGCCATATAATTGGGATGGTACTTCTTCGATAAGCGTTACGGATGCTTACATGGTGACCAGTATCTACCGTACCGTTGGCATTGAACTGCCTCAGACATTAGCAGAGCAGGAGAGTGTCATGCCTATCCTCACTTCGCTGGGGAATATGGATGAAGCAGGAAGATATGCCGCGTTATTCGATATACAGCCGGGAGCCCTGCTATTCCAAAAGGGACATGTCATGTTCTATCTTGGACGTGACGGCGATGGGGATCCCACGGTCATCCATGCCCATGAATCGGGAGTTACGGTATCGGATCTGTATGATGAAGAATCAGATGCAAATGGAATAAATATGCTGACAAATATAGGAATTATACGTTGACTGAAGGGCTTATATAAAGGGGATTGATTAATGAAATATCAACTGCTGGCTTTGGATATGGACGGCACGACGCTGGATTCTAAAAAGCAGATACCCAAGGAGATAGTGCGGGCTATAGACAGCCTTCTTGAAAAGGGCGTACATGTAGTATTATCTACGGGAAGAGGTCTGGCAGAGCTCCTTGACTATAAAGAGGAGCTTAAGGGGATGCACTATGGCATTCTTATCAGCGGAGGCATGATTTACGATTTCTGGAAGGATGAGCCGATTTGGTTCAAGCCTTTACCAACAGCGGACGTGCTAAAGTTGATTGAGGCAGGGGATGAAGAAAGAGCTATGGTTCATCTCCTTACGGTTCGCAATTCCCTGGTAAGGCAGTTGGATATTGCCAATATGAAGGAATTCTCTATGGAAGTCTATAGGGATATGTACGAGAGGGTCTGTGACTGTGATGATGATCTGGCGGGTTTTGCCAAAGAACACGATGGGACGGTTTTGAAGGTCAATCTGTACCATCGCTCAAAGGAATCCATGGAGCGCAATTT
>DOYB01000234.1 GCA_003518745.1 Selenomonas sp.
ATTAATGCAATCAATGTCAGTACACAGCCCTCTATACGTCCAAAAATCAAGCCAAGATTCTTCTTTTGCATTATCTGAGTACGAATACGTCCGGCACAAATGGCTATACCGGAAAAAATAGAGAATGCCTGTATTGCGAATATAAGACCCAAAAGGGCAATATGCAGATTTGCCGAAGGATGTGCCAGATCCACGAACTGGGGAAGGAAGGCTAAAAAGAAAAGCAGTACCTTGGGATTCAAAACGTTCATCAAAACTCCCCTCTTATAAAGAGCCCTCCCTTCTCCCGATTGAAGCGCGGTTGCAATGCGGAGCTCCCCCTTGGCATGGAATGCTCCCCATGCCAGAAACAGGAGATAAGCCGCCCCAACATATTGAAGCAGGTTCAAGGCGAGGGGGGAACTTTGGAGCAAGGCAGCAACTCCCAGTATAACCAGCATGGTATGAAACAATATGCCGCTGGCAAGTCCTCCCGCAAGGATGATGCCGCTTTTCGCCCCATCAGCAAGGCTCTTGGACAAAAGGTACATATTATCCGGTCCCGGCGCCAGTGTAAGCAGTATCGAGGCCGTCAGAAAATAAAGCAATGTAGATGATTCCATATAATCCTCCCCAAAAATCTATAACACTGTAACATTTTAGCATAATCGGCCATAACAAGGGAAGCAATACATCTATTTAAGCCGACCATAATTTCTTGAAAAATCAAACATTTTACTATATAATAATCAAGGAAACTCTCATAGGTATCAAGTTTATCCATATTTATACAATCTAAGGGGGATTTGATTATGGCAATAAGCTTACAGAAGGGTCAGAAGGTTGATTTGACTAAGGGCAATCCGAATCTGTCGAAGATTGTCGTAGGACTTGGTTGGGACACCAATAAGTACGACGGCGGCGCGGATTTTGACCTTGATGCGGCAGCATTCCTGCTTGGAGCCAATGGCAAGGTCCTAAGGGATGAGGATTTCGTTTTCTATAACAACCTTAAGCATGATTCCGGCAGTGTGCTGCATATGGGCGACAACCTTACAGGCGAAGGCGAGGGCGATGACGAGCAGATAAAGGTCGACCTTTCCAAGGTTCCCTCCAATATCGAAAAAATCAGCTTTACGGTTACAATACATGAAGCAGACAGCCGGCATCAGAACTTCGGGCAAGTTTCCAATGCCTTTATACGCATAGTTGACGAGACCACGAACAGGGAAATCATCAGGTACGACCTTGGTGAGGATTTCTCCGTCGAAACAGCGGTTGTCGTAGGTGAGTTGTACCGTCGCGGCGGCGAATGGAAATTCAATGCCATCGGAAGCGGATTCAAGGGCGGTCTTGCGGCCCTTGGCAGAAACTTCGGTGTAAACGTTTAACTTGAAGACGCAAAGAATTTAGAAATCGTTTTCCGTGGTAATATGAACAAAGGGAGCCGGCGAAGAAGTATTCCTTCGTCAGCTCCCTCTGTTTTCATACAAACGTACTGCTTCTGGTGGGCTTTATACGCCCCTCCTGATATGCCTTCAGAATACTATGCAGGTTATCTATTTCATCCCGTATGCCTATGCCATGATCCGTATCCCTCACAGTAGTACGATACGCTTGAAGCTCCACGGTTTTTGAAACGGACTCAATATCGCGGTTCTCCTTGAGCGCTGTCCGTATGTTGGCTATCTTCTGATGCTGCAGCAGCCTCATGCCCCGCGAATTGGAAATAAGGGTGTAACCCGATATGCCGGTTTTCTTATGATATGCCTCACTGAATCCGCCATCGATTACCAGAGCGCGGCCCCCTGCCTTTATGGGGGATTCCCCCTTGCGCACGCGCACCGGGACATGTCCGTTGATAATGTGCCCATGCTCCGGTGAAAGACCGAATTCCTCCAGAATCATGTGACATATATCTTCCCTGTCTATGAGCCTGAAATATGGATCTGAAGGCTCCTTCCATGTGCTTTCATCCTTGATGAAATCCCTCTCAAAGGTGTGGAACTCCCTTCCGGCCACAGGTGAGAGATAGCCGCACCAAAGGAAGTACATGAAATCAAGCCCTGCCTGTTCACGCATGAAATATGCCTGTCTTGCCCTGTAATCGGCATAATCGAAATATGCTTTACCCTTATACCGTTTTCCATCGAAAACGATTTCTTTCATGCTTCCGTCCTCATTCAATGGTACGGAACTGTGAAACAGCAGGTTTCCGTTGTAGCAGGTGTAAATCCCGCCCTTGCTATAGAGGTAATCCAGATGATGCTGGAGAGCCGGGCTCTCAGTGAAGAATGAAACAAGTTCACGGATCAGCTCATGCTCATCCTCTGTCAGCTGGCAGGGATCCTCGGCTTTAGCCTTTATGTCTGAAATGGGGAAGTTATCCAATGGATAACGTTTTCCATCAGCTAGGGTCACTGTCTTTGTTTCAGCATCTACCTTATCCAGAAGAAGCCGTCCATTCATCTTGAAATCCGGATTTCGTCTTATCAGCTGCCCCTCCAGCTTAAACATGAGCATGGTTATTATACGCTCGGAAGCGCGGATAGGATCCTCCTTTGGGTATATGCGGGAGGCATATGTGGTAAGAGGACGCAAGCTTATACCGTATCCCCTTTCCAATACGTCCGTATTATTATAGCGCAGGCTGTTCCTTATGACAGCGGCTATACAGACCTCGCTCCCAAGGGCTGCCCCCATCCAGAGCACGTCATGGTTCCCCCACTGGATATCCACCGAAGGATGTTCCATAAGCCTGTCCAGGATGGCATCGGGACGGCTGCCCCTATCGAAGAAATCACCGACTATGTGAAGACGTCCTATGGCAAGCCGTTTGATGAACTTTGTAAACGCTACAATGAATTCCGAAGCGGCGTTTATTTCGACTATGGTATCAAGCAGCTTCTTATGGTATACGGCCTGTGCCTCATCGGATTCCGGATGGGTGTTCATCAGCTCCAGTATGATGGTGTCATAGCCATGTGGAATGAAGCCACGCATCTTGAAGGAAGGATATTTAAAAGACATGAATTTGGACAACTCCAAGAGCTGGAACAGAATCTTTCTGCACCAGTCCGGGGTATTTCGCTTCTGGGCCGCTATCTGCTTAAGTTTTTCATTTGGATAGTATATAAGGGTACAGAACTCGGCCTTTTCATCCTCTGTCATGCGCACCCCGAAAAGATAATCGACCTTTTCCCGGATTACACCCGAGCAGTTATTTATTATGTGATAAAAAAGGTCGTATTCACCGTGAAGGTCGCTCATGAAGTGCTCGCCCTCCTTGGGGAGGCTCAGACGCGCCTGAAGATAAATCAGCTTTTCATATATGGCTTCTTTAGTGGGATATTTCTCGGACAAAAGTCGCATTATGTTCTTGTCCCGGTTTTGGCAGCCTGCCGTTGGCATGAAAAAACCTCCTCTCAGCTTTACCGATTCGCGACGCATACCATTACCGAACGTGCTCCCAGCAGGAATGGCAATCCAGTATTGAGAGGCAACGGTTCTTCATAGAAGGACTTATCCATAGAGCCTGTATTGGCAACCAGTTTCCACGCGGCCCCCTCCGGCAAAGCGGGAAGCCAGATACTATGAGGCTCCCAATGGGCATTTATACCTATGTATATAAAGTCGTCAGTGCCGTCATCCAGCTTCCCGGCAAACATGAGGGCAATCAAATGGCTTTCGTACGAATCATCAAACTGCCATGCATTCACACCATGAAGGCTGACCATGGAAAAGCCCTGCGGCGTGCCCTTGGACTGACGCCTGAGGACAGGGTGAGCCTTGCGGAAGGCTATCATGCCCTTGAAGAAATCAAAGATATCCTTGTTCTTTTCAAGCATGGTCCAATCCAGCCACGAAACCTCATTATCCTGGCAATATGGGTTGTTATTGCCGAACTGTGTATTGCCGAATTCATCCCCCGCCAATATCATTGGGATTCCAAGGCTTACCAGCAACACCGCTGCCGCGTTTTTCACCATACGGTGGCGAAGCTCGTTGACCTTGGGGTCGTCTGTTTCCCCTTCGCAGCCGCAGTTCCAGCTGAAGTTGTCGTTGGCTCCGTCAGTGTTGTTCCAGCCATTTGCCTCATTGTGCTTCTGATTATAGGAATACAGATCCCAAAGGGTGAATCCATCGTGGCAGGTAATGAAGTTGACAGAGGCACAATCCCCACGCCAGTATGGATTGTATATATCCTCTGAGCCGGTTATGCGGGACACCATAGTACTGGCCAGACCGCAATCGCCCTTTAGGAAACGGCGCAGGTCATCACGGTAGCGTCCATTCCACTCGGCCCACCTTCCGTAGGCGGGGAAAGAGCCCACCTGATAGAGTCCGCCCGCATCCCATGCCTCCGCAATGAGCACCGAATTTGCCAAAAGGGGATCGCAGGCCAACGCCTCCAAGAGGGGAGGATTGTTCATCGGAGAACCGTCCTGACTGCGTCCGAGTATGGAGGCAAGATCGAAGCGGAAGCCATCCACATGATATTCACTGACCCAGTAGCGCAAGCAGTTCAAAATCATATTTCGTACGACCGGATGGTTGCAGTTCATGGTATTGCCGCAGCCACTGAAATTGAAATAGGATCCGTCCGGAGCAAGTATGTAATAAATCTTGTTATCTATCCCCTTGAAGGATATGTATGGGCCTCTTTCATCCCCCTCTGCCGTGTGGTTAAACACCACGTCAAGAATAACCTTCAGATCATTCTTGTGCATTTCACGTATCAGATTCTTGAACTCGTCCATCTGCAGGGAGTAGCGTCCACTGGCTGCGTACCCCGCCTTGGGAGCAAAGAAAGCCACGGTACTGTAGCCCCAGTAATTGTACAGGGGATCCCCGTTCGCATCCTTACGCAGCCCGGCTCGCGTGTCCTCCATCTCGTCGAACTCAAACACCGGAAGCAGCTCCACTGCCGTGACACCAAGCTCCTTCAGATAAGGTATCTTTTCCCTCAGGGCAGCGAATGTGCCCCTGTATTTCGCGTTAGAGGATTCATGCTGGGTAAAGCCACGAACATGCATTTCATAGATTATGAGTTCATTATGGGGAGTGGGCAGAGGTCTGTCACCGCGCCAGTCAAAGTCGTCTCTGGCAACCTTAGACCTGTATTGGAAGGGATTGGTCCAGTCCGGTGTCTCTCCCCAGATATCCCGTCCCGATACTATCTTCGCATAGGGATCCATGAGGCATTTTGTACGATCAAAGATATACCCCGCCGCGACATCGTACTTTCCATCAATATAGAAACCGTATTCTAGGTTTTCATAATCCAGATCGAAAACAATCATGGAAAAGACATTCCCTATACGGTAACTCTCCGGGTAAGGAATCACCGCAAAGGGCTCCCTCTCCTGAGCATGGAACAACACAAGGGCGCAGGATTTTGCTCCTGCCGAATAAATGGTGAAATTCACGCCTCCCGGCACTATCAGGGAGCCATGGTAAAAGAACAGTCCTGGCCGTATATGAAATCCTTCATATATGTCTGTCGGCACCATATCGATACGCATAATAACCTCTCCCCGTTTCA
>DOYB01000040.1 GCA_003518745.1 Selenomonas sp.
TGTCCGTGACTCCGGGAATAATCCCGTAAGCCTTGCGGTTAGCCCGCTGGAACTGACCTGCGGTGCTTTCAGCAGGTGTACCGAAGCAGGTCCAGTTCATATGCTCTGCCTTCGTATAGGCATCGGTGCGTTTTCTGAGGTGTCCAACGATTTTAAGCCCAAGCTCCTGAGCCTGTCCGCTTTCCCCATGATGCTTCCCAACCAGCGCCACGAGACATTCAGCCAAGCCGCAGAAGCCTATGGAATAGGAGGCATGCTTCAGCACGTCCCTTATGCTGTCTGTTGCCTTAAGCTCATCGCTGCCCATCCATACTCCCTGCCCCATGAGGAAGGGGTAGTTATACACATGCTTATCGGCAATGGTCTTGAGCCTGAAAAGCAAATAGTCGTGACAAATCTCGATGTAATGATCATAGAGCTTCCAGAACTCCTCAAGATTGCCCTTCGCCTCAAGGGCCAGCTTGGGAAGATTGATCGTCACAAAGGAGAAGTTCCCTCTTCCGCCGGACTCCTCAGGGCCGTTCACATTAGACATGACACGGGTACGGCATCCCATTGTCGCCACGTAGCTGTTGTAGTCCCCCTCTTTATAATACTGGAGGTTATAGGGGGCATCCAAATTCACGAAATTGGGGAACAGCCGTTTCGCGCTGACCTTGCAGGCCAACAGGAACAAATCGTAGTTGGGATCCTCAGGCTGATAGTTGACGCCCGCCTTGAGCTGGAACACGCTTATGGGGAAAATGGGAGTCTCGTTGTTCCCAAGTCCTGACCATATGGCATTCAATACCTCTCGAATCGCAAGCCTTCCTTCATCTGAGGTGTCCATGCCATAGTTTATGGAGCTGAAAGGCACCTGGGCACCGGCACGGCTGTGGAGTGTGTTGAAGTTATGGATGAGGGCCTCCATGGCCTGATGGGTTTCCTCCGAGACATCCTCACAGGCAAGCTGATAAATGTTCGCGGAATCCGTCTTAAGATTCTCGTCCGTCTTCCCATATTCCTTCAGGACTGCCTCAAAGGCCTTCTCAACCGCGGCAAGTGAAGCTCCGTAATGGGGAGACGCGACGGTTTCCGCGTACCGGCAGTTGGAGAAGTCCATCAAGGGCTTCATCTTCTCCCTAAAGTCGGACTCTCCCCCGATTTCGTCCCTTCCAAAGCGATATACCGCTGCCTTGTAGGCTTCATCGAAAACAGCTTTCTGGAAGGATTTGTTGACACCCTCAGCCATAGCATAGTCAAAGCAGTTTATACTCTGGCCGCCAAACATGTCATTCTGATTGCTCTGGATGGCAATACATGCAAGGGACGCGTAGGCCCTAATGGAATTGGGCTCTCTGAGAAAACCGTGTCCCGTGGAAAACCCGCCATGAAACAGCTTCAGCAGGTCAATCTGACAGCAGTTAAAGGTAATCAGGCTGAAATCCTTATCGTGTATGTGGATGTAGTTTTCACGATCCGCATCCGCGTATTTCTCAGGCAGCACATAGTTATCAACGAAATGCTTCGCTCCCTCTGCCCCAAGCTTAAGCATAATGCCCATCGACGCGTCAGTGTTGATGTTGGCGTTATCCCTCTTCATGTCCGAGTCGCTGGCATCCGCGAAGAATATGTCCCTGTAAGCCTCCATCAGATGCTTCTGCGCCATACGCCTATCGGCATGCTTCTGACGATACATGATGTACTTCTTGGCTATATCATAGAAATCATGTATCATCAATTCCTTTTCGACTACATCCTGTATCTCTTCGACACTGATAATTTCCCTATCCTGAATCTCTGCCTCTACACGGCTCGTCACAAGCTGGATCTCGGCATCGCTCATCTTCGATGCCGCATCGCTGTTGGCCCCTTCAATGGCACGATATATCTTTTGCACATCGTAGGGCACAGTATGCCCGGAACGCTTGGTGACTGTCTTTAGATTCATGTAACATTACCGCCTCTCCGCACTACATGTTGTGTCTCTACTCTTACTGTAACGGTATATATTGTATCAGAAGAGAAGAAAAAGTCAAACGCTATTCCTGATCTGCCAGAGGCTTCAATTCCTCGCCAATGCGCCTATAATCCTCCAGAAGCTCTTCCATATGGGCTTCCATCGCCGTCATATCCCGCGCCTTCCCCGCTTTTTCCATCTTCTCGGCAAGACTCCCCAAAGCCTCCGCGCCTATGATTCTGGCGCTGCTCTTCAGACTGTGGATTTTGATTGTAGCATTCTCGATATCCCCTGTCTTCCAATACGACTCTATGGCATCAGCGTTTGTCTTGCAAGCTCTGGCAAATACGGATACGACCTCCACATAAGCCTCCGGTGTAACGCAGTGCAAAAGTCCATCTGCCACATCCAGGCCTTCAACCCGGTACAAAAAGTGTGGTATGGCACCATCTTCCTCTGTCCCAGTATCATTATCATTCTCTTTATTTTCCTCTGCCACGGCTTCCTGGGGCAGCTCAGCCTCAGAGCACAGCTTATCTTCGGGAAGGTACCGCAGAATCATTTCCTCCAGGCTATCGGGATCTATTGGCTTCGTCAGGTAATCATCAAAGCCCGCGGCCAGATAATTCTCCCTCATACCCGATATAGCATTGGCTGTCAAGCAGATAATAGGAGTACGTTCATTGGGGTTATTGGCCAGTCCCTTCAGCTCATGCAATGTCTCTATACCATCCTTATGAGGCATCATATGATCCAGGAAAATAATGTCATACCGTTTCTTTGCGGCCAGCTCTATGCACTCATCCCCGCTCTCTACCGTATCGATCTGCAGCTGTGTACGTTTCAAAAGGCTCCTGATAACAGTAAGGTTCATGGGCGTATCATCCACCACGAGTATGGCGGCCTTCGGCGCGACAAACTTTTCCTTATACTTTTTACGGTCCGCGATGGAACGTCTGAAGGCAGCCTCGTAGTCACCTACATCGTCCCATTTCACAACCTCCTGCTTGACTGAAAAATAGAAGATAGAGCCCTTTCCGTACTCACTTTTCACCTCCAGCTTGCTGCCCATAAGCTGCAAGAGCCTCTGAGTAATGGTGAGTCCCAGTCCCGTACCCTCAATATTCCTGTTATTGGTTTCGTCGATCCGCTCAAAAGCCTTGAACAGCTTTCCCATATCCTCCTTACGGATTCCGCTGCCGTTATCCCGCACGCTGATATTGAGCATGATGCTGTCCGGTTCTTCCGGTATCCTGTCATATCCTATGTTGAAATCCACCTCGCCATGTTTGGTGTATTTCACCGCGTTAGTCAGGATATTCGTAACGGCCTGCTTGATACGGATTTCATCACCATGAAGATAGTTCGGCATGCTGCAGTCAATATTCAGCACGAGCTTAAGCCCCTTCTCGTCCGCCCTGGTCTTTGTCATATTCACCAGGTCGTTCAAGAGAGATGAAATCTCATAGTCCACAGGTATGATGTCCAGCTTCCCTGCCTCCATCTTGGAGAAATCCAGAATGTCATTTATCAGGCCAAGCAGGGTATTTCCCGAAGCCCTGATATAGCCGGCATATACGAGAATATTTTCATTATCGCATTCCCTCAGTACCATCTCGTTCATGCTGAGAATAGAGTTCATGGGAGTTCGGATATCATGGGACATTGTGGACAGGAAGTAGGTCTTGGCCTGATTGGCGCTTTCCGCCTCCTTTGCCGCCAGTGCCAGCTTCTTGTTCGATGCCATCAGCTCCGTCCTTTTCCGGGCCAGTTCTTCATTTTTTTCCTCCAAAGCCTTTCTGGCCTTTTCCTTCTCCATCATGCGGCTCTTTGCGTGAGCCGATTCCCTTGCCAGGAACAGCGCGGCTAATATCGCGACACCCACCACTATCGCGGCAAGCATCCACAAATTATCTATCATAATGTCCCAAAAGCTCGGCTTATACAATCCGTCCACATATTTATAGGCAAGGGTCTCCACACGATCCTTCCCAATTATGTTCAGACCTCTGTTCAGCAGCTTCAGCAGGCCCTCGTTTCCAATACGTACACCGAAGCATCGGTCGTCCCGATGTCCCAACAGCTTCAAGTTGAGTCCGCGGAGGCTGCGGTTCTTCAGAACCTTATTCGCCCGCATTCCGTTCAGCATAGTGCATGAAACACTGCCATCCAGCACAGCATCAAGACATGCGTCGATGGATGGATAGAAGGTTATATGCGCGTCAGGAAAATGTGTTTTGACATAGTAGTATTGCATGCGGTTCTTTTCATTGACCGCGAAATGCGCTGTCTTGTTATCATCATACTCTCCCGTATAAACCAGCTCAGGCATGGAATATATCACGGGATTGGACTGGTTAATGCCGCCTTCCTCCGAAAAGAAGAGTCCTCCCCCCACCGGAAATACCACATCGATAGTACCGATGTTCAAATCAGCTATCATATCATCATAGCTGTCATAGCCGCTATAAACAAAGACCATGTCATCTATACCGAACTCCTGCATGATCTTTGGAAAAAGCTCAACCACGACCCCGGTCACATTCCCATCCTTATCGGTATCGCTGTAGGGCAGATAGTCCTTGAGATAGCCCACCTTCAGGGAACTGTGCTCACGCAGCCAGGCCTTTTCCTCCTTTGACAGGGCACGGCTGGTTATACTGGCAGAATAATATTTGACCCGAAGAGAATTGATATAATGGGGATCTTCAACCATCAACTGTTCCTGGGCACGGTTCAAGGCTTCCAGCAGATCGGGCCTTCTCCCGCTGACGCATAGATAGTATTCATTGGAGCCGAAGGGATAAAGCAGCTCCGCGTTATCACGCCGATAAGTACCGTCGCTTTCAGCAACCACCACATCAATGGCATTCGCGTCAAAGGCATCCAAAAGCTCCTGATTATCAGAATAAATCACGGTTTCAGCCGCGATATTGTTCTTCTCCAGAAAATTCCGAAGAACCCCAACCATGGCGCTGTCCAAAACCCCGATTCTACGGCCTGACAGCGTATCGACTGATGTGGTGATTCCCAAATCATCCACATGCTTAACCATGTTGTAGGTTTCGCTGCCCATGGCAAGAACAGGATATCCTATGATACCCTCTCTCTCCGGTGTCTTTGCCAGTCCTGCCAGCAAATCGATTTTCCCCTCCAGGAGCATCTGGTAAAGCTCAGCATAGCCTCCGTACACATACTCATACTGCCAGCCCGTGTAATTGGAAAGTTTACGGTAATACTCATAGGCATAGCCTTTCCTAACAGAGCCCGGCTCGGCGCCCTCCTGAAATATTTCATTCTCGAAGTAGCCGACCCTCACCTTAGTCGGGCTGGCTTCCCCCTGCGCAGGTTGAAGAAAGCATACCATCATAAAAATAGCAAAAATCAAAGGGACGTACGAGCCTGCCGCTTTTCCCAATGTTATCTGAAGTTTTCCGTTCCAAGTCTCTGTTTTATCAAACATATATACTTCCCTCACGTCTGTTGCTGTAAACTCGTGCAAATAGTCCTATGATTATTCTATCTTCGACTAATTTTTTTCAAATCCTCCAAAAAAACATTTTTTGTTTGTAATGAAGCCTATCTATGGTAAAATATCAAGGGATTATATCTTTTTGGAGGTAATAAATTTGCAGAAAAAAGCGACTTCATCAAATTCTTCCATCATAAATCGCGTCGTGGCACGGCTAATGATTTGTATAGCTGCTATATCGCTGTTGGGCTTTTTCATATGGCAAAAAGCGGATAACAGTCTAAACGAAGCATTAGAGCGCTCATTATCCATGCAGACGGACACCTTGGCCCATTCTCTGGGACAGCAGTTTCGGCAAGAGCTTTCGGATATGCAGCACGCCTCATTGCTTGTAAGCAACGGACGCCTATCATCAAATGTGTTGGTGGACTCCTTCGGTACGATGGGACAGGAGGGAGTTTTTTCCGGCATAGAGAAAATGGATGACCTCATGAGCGACGAAGCTGAAGATGGTCGTCTGCCCTTTAAAGACGATTTTCGCATGATGTCCAATATTCCTGATGGCAAACCGGTGGTAACTTACTGGGAGGGACACGGACTGGTTTTTGCCACACCGATAATCGATGAATCCACAGGTGACGTGTCCAGCATATTCTACAGGCTTTATGATAACGACGCCGCAATGGAGAGGTTCAATATTCTGAGCTGTGACGGTGAGGGCAGCGCGGCTCTCTTTGATGGGACCGGTCTCCTTACGCCGCTTACTATGGGGCGTGAGGATTCCATCAGCATAAAGAGGATGTGCAGGGATACAGAGGTCATCGGATATTTCCAACAGCTTGGCAAAGCCGTGCAGGATGACCGTGGAAGCACTATGCAGGTGAACCACCAGCAAACTAATTATTTCCTATCCGTGGCACATGTTCCTGATACTGAATTCTTCGTCATGGGCTATGTACCCGTTGCGACTGTTGCGGCAGAACACCACGCCCTGTACCTTATCTTGCTTATTGCCTTTGGTTTCGCATTGGGCTTCATCATATTTACTTCAATGTACATATTCAATTCATTCAAGGAAAAGCATGAGCTCAAAGCCACTAATGCCCCAAAACGGAATGTGGCTGCGGTAATCCATCACAATGAGGCATCCGCTTCCCCAATCAACAATGAAAATGAAATCGCCATCAATACTATCAATACCGTCAACAGTGCCAACGATGTCGATTATTCACAGGAACCTGAGCCCGAACCCGAGCAAGCCCCTACCCTTTTACACCGTCTGAAACCCGAGGCTGCAACCCCTGCCGTTATCGATAATCCGAATGAGTCCTTTGGCAATTCAGAAAATGTATATTCGATGCCCCGTGAAAAATTCAAAGCGCCGGACGCAAGAATCCTTGTGGTTGATGACACCGCGATGAATCTTACTGTGGTAAAGGGGCTTCTGAGGAAAACACAGATTCAGGTAGACACAGCAGATAATGGTGAGGATGGTCTGAAGCTCGTCCAGACGAATAAATATGACATCGTATTCATAGACTATCGTATGCCCGATATGGATGGCGTAGAAACTCTGCATAGAATCAAGGAAATGACAGAATATCCCAACTCGGGAACCCCCATGGTCGCCCTTGTCAGCAACGTCGCTTCAGAAGCCCGTGATGAAGCTATTGCCGGGGGGTTCGATGACTGTCTGACAAAGCCCATACACAGCGACCATCTGGAAACTCTGATCCTAAAGTATCTGCCCAAGAAAAAAGTCTCTACGGAAACATCATCTGAGGAAGATGACCGTGAATTAGCCTGGCTTGATTCGATACCTAGACGACCTAAACCGGAAGAAACGGAGCCGACGCATATCCCTGAAGAAAAACAGGAGCAAATCGCAGAAGCAGAACAAGTATCCGTTAAACCCTCAGAACAGGAACACCCCTCAGAACAGAAGCATGACCCAGACCCGGAACATGAGAAATCTAAAAACCTGAAAGATGCTTACGA
>DOYB01000110.1 GCA_003518745.1 Selenomonas sp.
CCCTATGCTACAGTTGTAGGTATCCCAGGCCGTATCGTAGTTATGCATGGAATGCGTGTCCATAACGCGGAAGAGGTGAGGCAGGCACAGCTTGAGGCAGCCTTTGGCAGGTATGGCTTCGACTTGAAGAATCCTGATGTTTGCAAGGAACTCAGGGATGAAATCGATGTGGATCTTGACCATGATGTCCTGCCGGATCCGGAAACTGAAATCATACAGACAATGTCCAGGCAAATACAGGCCCTTGAACAGAAGGTGAGGGAACTGGAAGCTAAGCTTGGAGGCAACAGGGAACCCTCCACCAATGCGGAGAGGTTTGCCGAACCAACTCGAAATGGGACTACTTCAAAAAAGCAGAAGAAGGCCCGCAACAGGAATCAATCGAATAAAAATGTAAAATCGGAGGAAAGAGATGCTGAAGGTTTACAATACAATGACGCGGTCAAAGGAGGAGTTCCGGCCTCTGGAGGAAGGAAAGGTTAGCATCTATTGCTGCGGTGTAACGCCTTACAACCATCCCCACATAGGAAACGCACGTCCCTTTGTAACATGGGATGTTATCCGCCGTTATCTGGCAAAGAAGGGCTACAAGGTAAGGTATATACAGAATTTTACAGATGTTGACGACAAGATAATCAAGGCAGCCAACGAAGAGGGAGTATCCTGGAAGGATATTTCGGACCGTTATATCAAATCCTATTACGAATCAATGGATGCGCTGAATATACGTCACGCAGACCTTTATCCGAGAGTCTCTGAAACCATGCAGGACATTATAGACATGGTTCAGAAGCTGGTGGACAAGGGCTATGCCTACGCGCTGGAAAATGGCGATGTATTTTACCGTGTGGAAAAATTCAAGGATTACGGCAAGCTCAGCGGCAGAAATCTGGAGGACATGCAGGCAGGTGCACGTATCGATGTTGATGAACGTAAGCATCATCCCATGGATTTCGCTCTGTGGAAGGCGGCCAAGCCGGGGGAACCCTTCTGGGAAAGCCCTTGGGGAAAGGGGCGCCCGGGTTGGCATATAGAGTGCTCTGCTATGTCCCTTAAGTATCTTGGGGAGAAATTCGATTTTCATGGGGGCGGAAGTGATTTGATATTCCCCCATCATGAGAACGAGATAGCACAGTCGCAGGCATGTATAGGCGATAATAGCAGTTTTGCCCGTTACTGGCTCCACAATGGGTTCATTACCATAAAGAGCGAGAAGATGAGCAAATCGAAGAATAATTTCTTCACGGTCAAAGATATACTGAAGGCTTACCCCGGTGAGGTTATTCGTTTCTTTATTCTGCAGACACATTACAGGAGCCCCTTGGATTTCGGTGATGAGAGATTGAAGGAGGCCCAGACAGGTCTTGCCCGCCTTTCGAATTCAAAGGCTTATCTGGATGAACTCGTGGAGAAGGATGGCAGCTCGGGAAGTGGGGCTTCCCTTCTTGAAAAGGCGGAGAAGCTAAGGGCTGAATTCTTTGAGGCAATGGATGATGACTTCAATACAGCCCTTGCCATAAGCCACATGTTCACTCTTTCAAAGGAAATCAATATATATTATCAGGATTTGGTGTCAGGCAAGGTTGAGCCTGATGTGCAGCAGCTTCGTAAGGTTCGGGATGTTTACATGGAAATGGCGGAGGTTATCGGTATTCTTGAGGCTGATTCGGCTGACAGCAATGACGGGCTTGCCGACAAACTGATGGAAATCATTATAGGTATTCGACAGGATGCGCGTAAGTCTAAGAATTGGGCCGTTGCCGACAAGATTCGTGATGAGCTTAAAGAGGCAGGAATACTTCTGGAGGATACTCCACAGGGAGTGCGGTGGAAAAAGGCATGAAATTTGAACATTTCAAGATGCTGGTGGATATGATGTTCGTGCCGGATGGCACGGGTGGTATCCTTCAGCGATATGACAGGGCAGATGTGAGGCAGTTGAATCCGCTGGTGCTTGCCTATATAGGAGACGCGTATTTTCATCTCTTTGTGAGGGGGCGGCTGCTTTCATATGAGCAGGCAAAGGTCCAGGCTCTCCATGAGTTCAGTGCCCAAATAGTTTCCGCGGTATGGCAGGCAAAGGCTTATAGGGGCATTGAGTCGATGCTGTCGGAAGAAGAGAAGGCGGTATTTCGCCGGGGGCGCAATGCCAAGAGTCACGCGCCCCGCAGTGCCAGCGTCGCGGACTATCACGCCAGTACAGGATTTGAGGCCCTTCTGGGCAGCCTTTATCTGGAGGAAAAAAATGAACGGCTCTATGAGATAGCTGAGGCTGCGTTCCTGTACATATCAAAGGAAATGATGGCAGAGATTGCGAATAAGAGGAAATGAGGGAGGCAGATGATCAAGGTCAAACTGTTGGAGCATACCCCTGAGCCGGAGCGCGTGGTTGCAATGGCGGCCAGACTATGTTACTCCTCCATAGGCGCGGAGGAACTGTCTGAGAGGCTGAGTGACGAAAAAGTGAAGGAAATGGTGGAGCGGATGGTGGCTCTCGGACACGGCTCCACCATCGAGCATGTGTCATTCACCTTTGGTATAGAGGGCGTTTCAAGGGTACTTACTCATCAACTGGTGCGACACCGTATAGCTTCATACGATCAGCAATCACAGCGCTATGTCGCGGCCCATGATTTTGAATATGTGACGCCTCCTTCGATTGAGGGGAATCCTGAGGCTAAGGAGAAATTCGATGCACTTTTGAAGTATATCCGCAGAACCTACGATGAACTGACGGAGCTGGGAGTACCGAAGGAGGATGCACGTTACGTGCTGGCCAACGCGACGGAAACCAAGATTCTCGTCACCATGAATGCCCGTTCCCTGCATCATTTCTTCAATCTCAGATGCTGTTACCGTGCCCAGTGGGAAATCCGTGAAATGGCATACAAGATGCTTGAGGAAGTGCAGAAAGTGGCACCCACGCTTTTCAAGAATGCGGGGGCATCATGTGTCAATACGGGAAGGTGCCCTGAGGGGGCAATGACCTGCGGACATTTCAGCGAAATGATAAAGAAGCGCGTGGAGTAACAGGATGAATAACACAGGAAAGAAAGAACTTTCAGAGGATATATTGGTTGGCCGCAACGCTGTCAGGGAGGCGTTGAAAAGCGGCAGGGGGATAAATCGCATCCTGCTGGCCAAGGGGGAACCGGGGAGGGCTGTACAGCCCATTGTGGATATGGCCAGGGAGCGTGGAATTCCGGTAGACTTCGTCGA
>DOYB01000233.1 GCA_003518745.1 Selenomonas sp.
GGTGAGCTGAGGAGGCTTTTGATGGCAAAGGTTTTGATTATCGGCGCCGGTCCTGCGGGGGTATCCGCGGCATTATACGCGGTGCGTGGCGGAATTGAGGTAACGGTACTCTATCGAGGCAGCGGAGCTTTGGCAAAGGCGGAACGAATAGAGAACTATTATGGCTTCGCGGAAGCGCCTGCCGGGGCAGAGCTTGAGCGCAATGGCATTGAGGGCGCGAAGAAGCTTGGCGTTGAGTTTATTGAAGACGAGGCAGTCTGGTTGGGAATGGATGACACCTTTACCGGCTTTGCGGTAAAGTCCTCCAATCGCGAATATGAAGCTGACAGTGTTATATTGGCCACAGGAAGCGCAAGGAGGGCACCAAGTCTTATCGGCCTGAAGGAGTTTGAAGGCAAGGGGGTCAGCTATTGCGCTGTTTGCGACGCTTTTTTCTATCGGGGCAAGACCGTGGCAGTGTTAGGGGCTGGCGAGTATGCACTACATGAGGCGGAGGTACTTCTTCCCCATGCCCAAAAGGTGATGCTCTTCACCGATGGTGTGGAGAGTTCAGTGGAGATTCCTGACGAAATAGAGATTCACAGGGAGAAGATTGAAGCCATCGAAGGGGATGAAAAGGTCAACGGGATACGTACCTCAGAGGGAATTGTTCCTACAGACGGGGTGTTTGTAGCCTATGGGACAGCCGGCAGTACTGAACTGGCCCGTAAGATTGGAGCCGCGATTGATGCCGGTCATATAGCGGTGGACGAAAACATGGCCTCAAGCATTCCGGGGCTCTTTGCGGCAGGAGACTGCAATGGGGGACTCCTGCAGGTGGCAAAGGCGGTATATGAGGGAGCTGTCGCGGGGCTTTCAGCTGTCAAGTTCCTGCGTGAGAAAGTAAAGCAGAAGAAGTAGAGTGCTCTAGAATAAATGAAATATGACAAAGGGAAGGCAGAAAAATGGAATTTACAGAATTGAAGGTCGGGATGAAGCTTCAGGCAGAGGAAGCTGTTACAGAAGGGAATACGGCGGATGCTCTTGGCAGCGGCAGCCTTGAGGTATATGCCACGCCTGCCATGGCATGTCTCATGGAAAAGGCGGCTGCGGAGCTGGCTGAGAGGCATTTGCCGGAGGGCTGGACCTCGGTGGGGATTTCATTGAACATAAGCCATAAGGCGCCTACGCCCGTTGGGATGACTGTAAGGGCCGAGGCGGAAATCCTTCAGGTTGATGGAAGGAAGCTCACTTATAGTGTTCGAGCCTTTGATGACAGGGAAGAAATTGGAAGCGGAACACATGAGAGATTTATTGTGGAGGCTGAGAAATTCCGCGGCAAGGCTGCGGGAAAGCTGAAATGACAAGGTGTTTCGCAATGGCGGCATAAGGACGTATCAAAGGTTTTGGATTGGTCTAAGGGTTAATTGACGTGGAGGAATAAAATGGAGGATAAGAAGCGCATATTTATTGTGGAGGACGAAAGGCGCATCGCGCGTTTTCTGCAGATTGAACTGGAGCATGAGGGCTTTGAGACGGCAACCGAGGATAATGGCCGCAGGGCCTTTGAACGAATTATACAGGAGAAATACGATCTGGTACTGCTGGATGTAATGCTGCCTGAAATGGATGGTATGACCATCTGCAAAAAGGTTCGTGAGCTTTCAAACATCCCTATCATAATGTTGACGGCAAGGGACGAGATTTCCGATAAGGTACAGGGTCTGGATATAGGCGCAGACGATTATATGACGAAGCCCTTCGCTATCGAAGAACTGATAGCCCGCATACGCTCTGCTCTCAGGAAGCGTGTCCCCGAGGAAACTCCTGAGGTTGAGCATTTTAACGTAAAGAATCTTGTGATATACCCAAGCCGGTACGAGGCATTTGTGGGTGAGGAGCCAATAGAGCTTACCAAGAAGGAATATTCTCTGTTGGAATACCTGATTCGGAACAAACGCACTGTGCTGACTCGTGATCAGATACTTCAGGAGGTTTGGGGTTATGATTACGTGGGTGACACAAACGTGGTGGATGTCTATATCCGTTATCTCAGGTCGAAGATTGATGACCGCTTCCAGGAGAAATACATTCATACTGTGCGGGGCGTAGGCTATGTCGTCAAGGATTAGTCAGAGCCATCTGCTGCGATGGCTTCGTGGCAAGGCAAAGTACATGCGTATTTCTACGAAAATAACCTGCCTTTATGCTTTGATACTTGCGTTGCTGCTGACAGTGATCGATATAATCACCATAGCCGGGGTACATCTTATTTTGTATCATCAGGCAGAAAGGGAGATACAGTACAGCATCACGAAGACAACGGAGAAGCTGGCGGAAGGTATGCCTTTCACTCCGGACTTTTGGCGGGATGAGCCTGTTTTGGTAGGAGTTGTGCTGCGGATTACCGACGAGTCAGGAAATACTGTTCTGGAAAACGATGCCAGATTTCCGCCATTGGATAGAGTTCTGCCATATATCACAAAGAATCCTCCAATATGGGCGAACGATAATATGCAGGTCATAGAGACGGATCATTCGACCCTTTACTACGCAGTTGTTGATGTGGTGCGCAACGATCGGTATTATGAAATGCATTTCTTTAAAATCATCACATTAGAGAATCAATTCATTGATACCCTGGAATGGTGGCTTTTGATTGTTAATATCCTGGGATTCTTGGCTGCGTTGGCAGCAGGGTATTTCTTGAGCAATCGGACGCTTCAGCCGATAAGGGAGATAACAAGTACCGCCCGCAGGATAGAAGTAGAGCGCATGGACCGTCGCATTGAAGTGCCGCCCTCCAAGGACGAGGTGAACGAGTTGGCGGTTACCTTCAATCACATGCTGGATCGTCTCCAGGCAGGCTTTGAACTGCAGCAGCGGTTTGTTTCTGATGCCTCCCATGAGCTTAGAACACCCGTTACTGTTATTTTGGGCTATTCGGATCTCTTGTCACGCTGGGGGCGTGAGGACAAGGAAGTGCTGGACGAGGGAATCGCGTCCATCCAGTCTGAGGCCGAGAACATGCAGCAGCTCATAGAAAAGCTCCTTTTCCTTGCACGGGCGGATCAGCAGAGACAGGCATTGAAGAAGGAGAAGCTGGAAATGTCAACTATGCTGGAGGATCTGATGAAGAAGGCTCAGCTAGTGGCAAAGCAGCATGAGGTACGCCTTTTGGAAAACGCGAAGGGACAGGTGTTCGCGGATCCGGTCATGCTTCGTCAGATGCTGAGGATATTCATTGACAACAGCCTAAAATACACTCCTGCCGGAGGCAATATTACAGCGAAGTCCATTCGTGAGGGCAATAGGCTCCATCTGGTGCTGGCTGACGACGGCATAGGCATAGCGAAGGAGGATCAGTCAAAGGTATTCGAGCGCTTTTACCGTGTGGACAGTTCCCGCACGAAGGCAGATGAGCGTCCCGGTGGAACAGGCCTTGGACTGTCCATTGCAAAGTGGATTGCGCAGCAGCACGGCATATCTATAGATATGGAAAGCGAACTAGGAAAGGGCACGAAGATTCATCTTTTGATTCCTCTTGCTGAGAATGATGAATGAACCTATGGTAAGATTAAGGGAGCGCGTTATGGAGAATAGAAGCTCGTCAGAGCTGCTGAGGACAGAATTTTGCGGTATACCTATGAAAACCCCGATACTTACAGCCTCAGGGACCTTTGGTTTTGGGGAGGAATTTGTTGATTTCGTGGAGCTTTCCAGCCTTGGAGGGGTAGTGGTAAAGGGGACTACCCTTCTTCCCAGAAGGGGCAATGATGGAGTCAGGATAACGGAAACCCCTTCCGGCATGCTGAATTGTATCGGTCTTGAAAATCCCGGTGTGGAGGTATTCCTGAAGGAAACCCTGCCAAGACTTGGTTCCTACGGCATGAATGTTATAGTGAATATTTCCGGCAGTTCCCCTGAGGATTATGGAAAACTGGCAGAGCTGCTGGATGTGGAAGGGGTAGCCGCCATTGAGCTGAATATTTCCTGCCCAAATGTCAAGGACGGGGGCATTGTCTTTGGAACCGTTCCAAAAGCTGCCGCGGAGGTAACCGGAATCGCAAAGCAGCATACGGGAAAGCCGGTTATCGTCAAGCTTTCTCCCAATGTGACGGATATAGTGGAAATGGCGCTGGCTGTGGAGGAGGCCGGCGCTGATTCCATTTCCCTTATAAACACATTGATGGGTATGGCGATAGATATCAGACGCAGGGAACCGGTACTGGGAAATATTACAGGGGGACTCTCAGGCCCCTGCATAAAGCCGGTTGCCCTTCGCATGGTATGGCAGGTGGCCTCTAGGGTAAAGGTTCCCGTCATTGGAATGGGTGGCATTTCCACCGCGGAGGATGCAATTGAGTTCCTGATAGCGGGGGCAAGCCTGATTTCCGTTGGAACCGCGAATTTCTCGGACCCTTCGGTGACCGCTAAGATTGCAGATGGAATTGAGCAGTATATGGCAGAGCAGGGCCTCGGCAGTCTGTCCGAATTGGTGGGAAGTCTGCGTATTCCGGGTAAATAAAGGCGCGTGTATACATGATTCATAGGCGATAAACTGATGTGAAAATTGATTTTTTGCGTGTAATCATGTATAATGGGCGGTGTTGTTCATAAGGAAGGTTTTACATCAGGAGGTTTTTGGATGCTTAAGGGAAAGGATATGCTTTCCATCCATGATTTATCTGTGGATGAGGTATACGAAATCCTGCGGCTTGCCGCAGAGCTGAAGGCCAAGCAGAAGGCCGGAGTGGAGCACCATTTGCTCAAGGGCAAAACCCTGGGCATGATTTTCGAGAAATCTTCCACCCGTACAAGGGTGTCCTTTGAAGTTGGAATGTATCAGCTGGGAGGACAGGCCCTGTTCCTTTCCAACCGCGATTTGCAGCTTGGCAGGGGCGAGCCCATCAAGGATACGGCCAGGGTACTTTCCAGATATCTGGATGGTATCATGATACGCACCTATGGTCATGACCGGGTGGTGGAGCTTGCCAAGTATGCTGATATCCCCGTAATCAATGCCCTTACGGATTTGCTTCATCCCTGTCAGGTGCTTACGGATCTCCTGACTATTCAGGAGCATAAGGGTAAGGACTTGAAGGGACTTAAGATGGCATATGTCGGAGACGGAAACAACATGACCAACTCCTATATGTATGGCTGCGCGAAGGCCGGCATGACTTTTGTTGCCGCGACTCCAAAGGATTATCAGCCGGACGCGGAGGTGACCAGGAAGGCTAAGGCAGATGCCAAAGCAACGGGCGCGTCCATTGACTGGACCGAGGACCCGGAGGAAGCCGTTCGGGATGCGGATATCGTAGTGACGGATACCTGGGCAAGCATGGGGCAGGAAGCGGAGCATGAGGAACGGAAGAAGATTTTTGCGCCGTATCAGGTGAACAAACGCCTTCTTTCCTATGCTGATAAGCGTGTCATTGTCATGCACTGCCTGCCGGCCTATCGGGAAGAGGAGATTACAGAAGAGGTTCTCGAAGCCAATGCCAATGTAATTTTTGACGAGGCTGAGAACCGTTTGCATACCCAGAAGGCAATCATGGCGTTGACCATGGGCTGAGAAGTTTTCCAAGAATGTTGAAGGAGATGTTTTGTAATGTCAAAGGTGAATAAGGTCGTACTTGCATATTCCGGTGGTTTGGATACCTCTATTATCATTCCCTGGCTTAAGGAGAACTACGGTGGCTGCGAGGTTATCGCTGTATGCGCTGACGTGGGGCAGGGTGATGAGCTGGACGTTGTGCAGGAAAAGGCCATGAAGTCGGGCGCCTCGAAGGTATTTATCGCCGACCTCACTAAGGAATTCCTGGAGGATTATGTATGGCCCACTCTGAAGGCCGGCGCTGTTTATGAAGGCAAGTATCTCCTTGGCACTTCCTTTGCGCGTCCCATAATCGCAAAGAAGCTGGTGGAGATTGCCAAGCAGGAGGGTGCTGACGCTATTGCCCACGGAGCTACCGGCAAGGGAAATGACCAGGTACGTTTCGAACTCACGGTAAAGGCGCTTGCTCCTAATATCAAGATTATCGCTCCTTGGCGTGAGTGGGATCTTGATTCCCGTTCCGCTGAGATCGAGTATGCCAAGAAGCACGACATTCCTGTTGCCACTGAGAACAAGACCTACAGCATGGACCGCAACATATGGCATCTTTCCCACGAGGGTTCTGACCTTGAGGATCCATGGAATGCCCCGAAGAACAGCATGTACATGATTTCCAAGGCTCCCGAGGATGCTCCGGATCAGCCCGAGGAAGTAAAAATCTGCTTCGAGAAGGGTGTTCCCGTCGCGGTTAACGGAGAGCGCCTCGGCGCGGTTGAACTTCTGACCAAGCTCAACGAGATTGGTGCCAGGAACGGTGTGGGCATTGCCGATATTTGCGAGAACCGTCTGGTGGGCATGAAGTCCCGCGGCGTTTACGAGAATCCCGGCGGAGCAATTCTCTACTATGCCCATAGGGAGCTGGAGTATCTCTGCCTTGACCGTGCCACCTATCATTTCAAGGAGCATGTGGCAGTTCGTTATGGTGAGCTCGTTTATGATGGAATGTGGTTCTGCCAGCTGCGTGAGGCTTTGGCCGCTTTCGTTGACAGCACTCAGGAGACAGTTACCGGTACTGTTCGTCTCAAGCTCTATAAGGGCAATATCATTTCCGCGGGAGCCAAGTCCGACTACTCCCTCTACAGCCAGGAGTTTGTTACCTTTGAGCATGATGATGTCTACAATCAGGCTGATGCTACGGGCTTCATCAATCTCTTCGGTCTGCCTCTCAAGGTTCGTGCTCTTATGCAGGAAAAGGCTGATAAGAAATGAGCGAAAAGCTTTGGGGTGGGCGCTTTGAAAAGTCCACCGATGAAATGATAAATGAGTTCCAGGCTTCCATAGCCTTTGACAAGCGCATGTACCGTGAGGATATCGCGGGTAGCATAGCTCACGCTAAGATGCTGGCCAAGTGCGGCATCCTAAGTGATGAGGATAGGGATGCCATAATCAAGGGGCTCAGGGATATCCTGAAGCAGATCGAGGAGGGGCATTTCTCCTTTGATGTGGAGCTTGAGGATATTCATATGAATATCGAAAAAAGGCTGACGGATGCCATCGGAGAGGCAGGTGGGCGGCTTCATACCGCCCGCAGCCGCAACGATCAGGTGGCCCTTGACACACATATGTATGTGCGACGTGAAACAGCGGAGGTTCTTGGGCTGATACTGGAGCTCCAGCAGGCCTTGACCGAAGCCGCGGAGAAGTATGGTGATGCCATCATGCCGGGGTATACCCACTTGCAGAGAGCACAGCCCATACTTTTCTCCCACCATCTCATGGCATATTTCTCCATGCTGGCTAGGGACTTTGCCCGCTTCGAGGGAGTCTATGCCAGGGCGGATATCATGCCTCTTGGGGCCGGCGCCCTTGCGGGCACTACCTTCCCAATTGACAGGGAAATGGTGGCAGATGCCCTTCACTTCGACGCTATTTATAACAACAGCCTGGACGCTGTAAGCGACAGGGATTATATAATGGAGTTCCTGTCAGCCGCATCCATACTTATGGTACATCTTTCCCGACTGAGCGAGGAAACGATACTTTGGTGTTCCAGAGAATTCTCCTTTGTAGAGTTGGATGATGCCCATTGCACGGGTTCATCCATGATGCCGCAGAAGAAGAACCCGGATGTTTCCGAGCTTGTGCGGGGAAAGACCGGTCGGGTCGTGGGACATCTCATGGCCATGCTTACCGCGGTAAAGGGACTTCCTTTGGCCTACAACAAGGATCTCCAGGAGGACAAGGAAGGTATTTTCGATGCCATAGATACGGTTAAGTTCAGCCTTTCGGTATATTCAAGACTGATACGTGGAATGAAGGTGCGCCGTGATGTGATGCGCAGGGCAGTGGAAGAGGATTTTTCCAATGCTACGGATCTTGCGGATTATCTGGTGAAAAAGGGTATGCCCTTCCGTCAGGCTCATGCTGTGGCGGGAAAGGCTGTCCATGACTGCATAGAGAAGGGGATTTGGCTCAAGGATATGAGCCTTGACGACTACAAGCAGCTTTCACCCCTCTTTGATGAAGACATACAAGAGGCGATTCGTCCTGAAACCTGTGTCAGGAACAGGGATTCCTTCGGAGGCACTTCGTACCATCAGACAGAGCTCCAGCTCAAGGCCGGAAGGGCTTTGATGGAGAAGGAACAGGTCATTTTGGACGAAAAACTGAAGCTGCAGGATGTGCTGTAAGGAGGTTGCTTTGCTGGAAATTTTGAAACAGGCTCTTCGTCCCATGGACTGCTTGATTTTCGTGGCGGCGGCGATTTTGTTTACACAGTTGGATTATGCGGCGCTGACTACTGTAGAGATAGTCTATATGGCAACCTTTGGGATTTGGCTGCTGCTATTGGTGGCGCGCATAGTCATAATATGCAAGAAAGATAGTAGTAAATGAGATAGATAAATCATGCATATTGCGCAGTATGGATTGCTCAGAGCGCCAATGTGCGTGATTTATTTATTTGCTTACCACTGTGGGGGTTTTGGTAAAAGATTGGAGTTGTTTTGTGTGATAAGAAGAATCATCCGATTATGTTTTTGGGCGATGATTTGTATTGGGATGTTCTCGGGACTTTGTTACGCAAGCCCAAGTGGTTCCCACGAACTGAACTATGTAAAGGCTTATGATACGGAGGCTGAGGGCAAAGAGGTCTACCGTGTGGAGATTGGGATAAGCAAGGCCGGAGTAGGCTATAAGCTGAACAATAAATCATATCAGCCGAATACTCTGGTACTTGATATGGAGGATACTATACCCGGAAGGGTTCGTCATGAAGTATCACTTACGGGCCTTGCCACAAAGGTGAAGGCGCAGGAAGTTGAACTCGGTAAGACGAGGCTCCAGATAGAATTCAAGAGTCCTATTGAGGAGATGGATTATAAAATATATACGTTGGAGGCGGATCGCAAGAATCGTAAGCCGTTCCGATTGGTGATAGACGTATCAAAGGAAAAGAAGAAGTCGGCAAGAAGCACTGAGGGTGTGAAGAATCGCCACATTGTCCTGGATGCGGGACATGGCGGTACTGACAGCGGCGCTGTTGGCCCTACCGGATACATGGAAAAGGAAGCCACTCTTGCTGTTACCCAGAAGGTCAGGGATATTCTGGAAAATTCCGGAGCCAAGGTTACCATGACAAGGGATTCGGACGTGGACGTGTATGGTCCCAATGCCACTGACAGGCAGGAGCTTCAGGCTCGGGTAAACGCGAGCTACCGTGACCCTGAGGCTGAGGTTTTCGTAAGCATCCATTGCAACGCTTTTTCCAATCCCGCGGCACACGGTACGGAGACCTATTACTATTATGGCAGCCAGCAGGGACTGCGTTTGGCAACTCTCCTTGATGAAGAGCTTATCAAGGCCGGAGGCCTGTTTGACCGGGGCGTTAAGGACGCGAATTTCTACGTTATGAGACATTCAGCAATTCCCGCCTCCCTGATTGAGCTGGCATTTATTACGAACTATGAGGAAGAAAGACTGCTGGCAGACGAAGCATTCCAGAATGATATGGCTAATGCGATAGCGATAGCCCTGGGAAGATTTTTCACGGAGAGGTGATAAGGTGAATAAGCCAAATTTGAAGAAAATGCTGGTTTTGGCATTGACGGGAGTTATGCTGGTTATGTCCGCGGGCTGCGATTCTAAGACAGATAACGGAAAACCGGCGCCATCCGCGACAGAATCAACGAGCAAACCTTCCAAAGACAATACGGATAAGCCGGCCGCGCCCGCTGCGAGTGATTCTGGCAGCAAGAAGCAGGAGCAGGCAAAGACTTTGAGCATAGAGGTATATTATCCTGACGACAATGGAATGAAGCTGGTGCCTGTTAAACGGGAGATCGAGGTTAATCCCTACAAGGACAAATATACCGCGGCCGTGGAGATGCAGATGAGAGCGCCGAAGGAAAAGAATCTGACGGATGTATTTCCGCAGGGCGTGAAGCTTTTGAGCGTAAAAGTTGAGGGAGAGACAGCCATAGTTGACTTTGAGGGAAGATTGTCAAAGGGCTTCGTGGGAGGCTCCACAGGTGAGGAAATGCTTGTGGGCTCAGTTGTAAATACCCTCACCAATTATCCCGAAATCAAAGAGGTTCGTTTCATGCTGGATGGCAAGCCCATAGAGACCATTGCCGGTCATATGGATCTTTCCAGGCCGGTCAAGCGAATGGATGGGTTATTGAAGTAAGTTTATGACACCGTTTTAGCGGGGTGATTCCCCGGAGCGGTGTCTTTTTTTGCTTTTAATAAGATATGGTAGGATTTTGTAAAAAAATGTCGAAGTATACAAAGATGTGTATGTGTATATCAAAATGGAGGGGATGGAGGCATAGTGTTTAATTTTTCGTCTATAACCACCAGACTCAGCGCGGTTATGATCTGTGTTTCTTTCATTACCTCGTTGTGTACGGGAGGAATCTTCGTATGGTATGCCATACGTGAAAATAACCAGAATCTTTCTGATTATCGGAGTGAGCTGGAGGAAGAGATGGAGCACCGTCTTGTCAGCGAGACCGAGGTCGCAATGAGCGTTATAAAGAAATTCTATGGCATGCAGCAGGCAGGACAGATTACCGAAGCGCAGGCGAAGGAAATGGCCGCAGCGTTTGTAAGGGAACTTCGCTATGATGATGGTAACGGCTACTTCTGGATAGACACCTATGATGGTATGAATGTGGTAATGTCAAAGCGGGAGTATGAAGGAAAGAATAGGCTGCATCTCAAGGATAACGAGGGACGGGAGTTTATCCGCGAAATGATCGAGACGGGCAAACTGCCTGGAGGCGGCTTCACCGATATCAAGTTTGAAAAGCCCTATGGTTCGGAGCCTCTCCCCAAACGTACGTTTACGATAGCCTTCGACCCATATCAATGGATAATTGGGACAGGCGAGTGGATGGATCGTATCGAGTTATTGGTGAGTGATTATGAGATAGAGCTGGAAATTCAATTGCGCGAGAAAATGCTCAACATGTTCAGTTATCTGGCAGGGCTGCAAATTTTATTTCTCTTGATGGCATACACGGTAGGCAGGAATCTCGCTCATCCGCTGCAGTTTATGACGAAACGGCTGCAGGCCATGGGAGAAAGTGATTTCAGCTTGGATACCGTTGATGAGATTCAGCTTAAGATGATGTTTGAGCGTAAGGATGAACTGGGCACTATGAGCCGCGCCATGAAGGAAACCCACAGAAAACTGTCGGAATATCAGAAGCTTATTCTTGACATGGCCAGGAATGATGCCCTTACGGGCCTTTCCAACCGCAGATATTTCCATGAATACATATCCAAATTGAAGCCGGACGAGTATCTCACGTTAATAGCCCTTGATTTGGATCATTTCAAGGAGGTAAACGACAACTACGATCATCAGACCGGTGACGCGGCATTGCTGATTCTTGCCGAAGTACTGAAGCAGTCCTTCCCGGATGCGCTGAATGTGCGGTTGGGAGGGGATGAGTTCATGGTGGTTCTGACTAAGAAATGTGAGCTCTCTGAGGTTGAAGGCAGAGTACAGAGATTCATGGATTCACTGATCGGTATCTACCATATGGACATGGAACTGACGAATCTCACAATCAGTGCCGGTATTGCCCGTTTGGAGGACATATCCCAGCCCTTTGATATTCTCATGCAGCAGAGTGATGCCGCGCTTTACAGGGCAAAACAGGAGGGACGCT
>DOYB01000070.1 GCA_003518745.1 Selenomonas sp.
AAGCCACCTCATCCGTCAGCCTACGGCTGCCACCTTCCCCTCAAGGGGAAGGCTTGATACACAGCAAATCGTCCATTCGTGCGACTTTGTACAATCGCATAAATTCCCATTTCTCTTTGAAAAATTTTATGAAATGAACGTACTCACTAAGTTCAGTATCTGCGTCAATCTCAATGGGGGGAATAAATTTGTTGAGTAATTAAGAAGGAAAAATACGCCAATTGTGCGAATTAATAGGGGAACAACGTGATATTATCTAAAAATGGGGGAGTAATATGAATAGACTCTGTAAAATTGGAGGAATGCTGGCGCTGCTTTCCCTGCCCGCATGTATTGCGTTTGCGCAGGAAGCAATGCCAGTGCCTCCGGCACCTACGGTTCCCACGTCAATTATAATGATGATAATGCTGTCACTTACTTTGGATGTGCTGCTGATTATTGCCGTGGCGTATGTCTGGATGATGTGGAGGCAGGACCATCAGGTACTGAGGCAGGTCTCAGCCCTGTCGGCGGAGATGAAGGAGCTGTCGAAGGCGCTGAAGGATTTGCAATCTCCTGAGCCTGAGGAATTGCCGGCAGAGGAGATTCCTTTGCCTAAACCGGAGGCTCCCGGCCCTGTCATCAAGAAGGAAGTGGTTTGGAAGCCCTTTGTGGAGGAATTCAATAGGTTCGCTGAGGGCATGAAGAAACCCGGGGCCGAGGGAGCTTGTGAAAAATTCGTCAAGGAAAAGAAAATCAAGCTCCTCATGTGTCTCGACCATGCGGCGGTGGAAAATGGAATGCCTTCTCCTAAATTCACCGAGGTGCAAAGTGTCGCGGTGAGTGGATTTTGGGCCTACCCGCTGCCTGATGTGGCAGACCGTTATGCCATTGTGCCCAATCCCATGATACCCTATGAGCAGAAAATCCATGAGGAAGGCGGCATGAAGGAGACCTTTGCCTCCAACTTTGAATCCGGTGTATGTCGGACAATTATCGTAAAGATGCCTGCACTTATGCATTATGACGGGGGAAGGTGGGTTACCGACCAGCCCGGAATGATTCGCGTGGAGCCATGAAAGGCGGTAAAAAAATGAAAAAAGGAGTTCTTTACGCTATATTGACGGGGTGTTTTTTGACCGCTTCCATATGCATGACAGGATGCGGTGAAACCCAGGAGCAGGCAGCGCCTCCTACGGCAAATGGGAAGCCGCATTCACTGGATGAGCAGGTTGAGGATATTGTAAAGTCCATGTCGATGCCGGAAAAAATCGGCCAGATGGTTATGATTGGGGTTGATGGTACGGATGTTACAGAGGACAGCCTCTTCATGCTTCATCAGTACCATATGGGAGGGGTTACTCTCTTTGACCGCAACATGGAATCCAAGGAACAGGTCAGGCTTCTCACCGAGCATCTTCAGAAACAGTCCGGAGAAAAACTGCCACTCTTTATCGCTGTGGATGAAGAGGGTGGCGCTGTCGTCAGAATGAGAGATCAGCTGCCGGCCCTGCCATCCCAGGAGGAGATAGGAGCCTCTGGAGATCCGGGACAGGCAAAGGAATGGGCGGGAACCATAGGAACGCTTGTCAAGGATATGGGCATCAACACGAATTTCGCCCCTGTTGCTGACGTGGGCTTCGACAGAGGCCGTTCCTACGGGAAGGACCCGGACACGGTGGCGGCCTTTGTGGATCAGGCCTGCAAGGGCTATGAGGAAAATAAAGTATATTTCTCCTTGAAGCACTTCCCGGGGATCGGCAGGGGAATGGTGGATTCCCATATTGAGGTTTCAAATATAGATATTTCACTGGAAGAGCTTTTGGCAAGTGATTTGAAGCCCTTCCAAACCATTGTTGAAGGTCACGAGCCTGATGGGTATTTCATCATGGTATCCCATTTGAAGTATCCCCAGATAGACGCACAGGAGCCGGCCAGCCTGTCAAGCGCGATAACGACAGGTGTTTTGAGGGAGAAGCTGGGCTACAAGGGCATTATCATCACTGATGATCTAGCCATGGGCGCCGTGTCGAAATACAACAGCTTCAGGGAACTTGGCGTTAAGGCCATTCTGGCAGGAGCTGACATAGCCCTGATATGCCATGAGTATCCCAACCAGCAGGAGGTTTATTTAGGGATACTTGATGCTGTGGAGAAGGGGATTATCAGCGAAGAACGCATAAATGAGTCTCTTCGGAGGATTGTGAAGACAAAGCTGAAGTATTTGAAATAATCGAGCATAACATGTCATAGCCTTTATGAGTTGACGCAAGGAGGATTTTGGATGTATACACTGACCAGTCGTGAGTTTCAGGGAAAAAGTCCGCAGATTGATGAAGAGGCCTTCATCGCGCCGCAGGTGTTTCTTTCGGGGGATGTCAGAGTGGGGAAATACTCCAGTCTGTGGCCCTGCGTAGTGGCCAGGGGTGATGTGAACTACATCTCAGTGGGGGAGTGCAGCAATGTGCAGGATTTGGTGTGCCTCCATGTGGCAGATGACTATCCCTGTATTATCGGTGACTATGTAACCATCGGCCACGGCGCTGTCATCCATGGCTGCGAGATTGAGGATCATGTCCTGATAGGTATGAATGCTACTGTTCTTACCGGCGCGAAAATCGGAAGAGGCTCCATCATTGCTGCCGGGGCACTGGTACTCGAAAACAAGGTGATTCCTCCGAATTCTCTGGTGGTGGGAGTTCCCGGAAAGGTAGTGAAGGAGCACGACCGTATTGAAAGCATCCATGCCCAGGCCATCAAGTACAAGACGGAATGGGCTGTATACTATGGAGTGAAGCCGGATATAGACGGAGAAATCTACCACGGTGAAAAGATTATCTGAGGCGTCGGGAAGAAACTTTTTTTTCAGCAGCCATAGGGCCGGGGTATCAATTTTCAAAATTTTTTTTCTCAGCCCTATATTTATGACCAAATCTATGGTATAATTGACAATGTTCAGTGAATGGGGCCGGTGTTGGCCGGCTCGTAACGTAAAATTTCAGGAGGTAATGAAAATGCCATTAGTCGGAACCAAGGAAATGTTCAAAAAGGCTTATGAGGGTGGTTACGCCATCGGCGCTTTCAACGTCAAC
>DOYB01000152.1 GCA_003518745.1 Selenomonas sp.
TTTGTCCAGGGGAGGACGATGGTCACAGATACCTCGCCAACGGGCAGCAGACAGCCATAGGTAGCGAAGAGGCTGTCCTCGATGAGTTTGAGCGTATCTTTTATTGGGGTGGGCATGACGTGGCCTCCTTCCTAATCGTCTTCATGGTACTGTTTTTCCGGCGGCTTTACAAGCCCAATCCAGTTGACGGAATCCAGCACATGCCCTATAATACACGGAGCACTTTATAAAGGAGGCTAATCAATATGGACAAGAACGTATGGGGCAAAACTGAGCTGGTTGACAGGGTGGCAGAGAAGGCAGGCATGACCAAGAAGGATGCAAAAGCGGTCATTGAGGCAACCATGGAGGTCATCAAAGACAGCGTAAAGGACGGGGCGGAGATTCGTCTCATAGGCTTCGGAACCTTCAAGAAGCAGCACCGTGATGCAAGGAAGGGGCGCAACCCACAGACCGGAGCAGAGATGGAGATAGCTTCCAGCGACAGTCTTTCCTTTAAGTCGAGTGTGAAGTATTGATGGGATTTTTTACAGAAATTGCCAGGACCGTAGCTGGCAGCGTAGGCATATACCACGCAAATGAGATGTTTGATCGCCTCGTAGATCAGTCCAGAGATGAATATGCTGATTGTCTTACAGATGACGAGAATAATCTTTATGAGCATTTCATTAGACTGAGGGACGAGTACACGGAGAAGAGGAAGGAACTTTCTCCGAAAGAAAATGATTCTCTCATGGAAGCTGTCTATGATGCGAAGGTGGCTTATCTCGAGGCTCTGGCTGAAAACGAGGCTTTCCCTGAAGCGTTCAGGACGAAAATCCTGGAGGCTGTGAAAGAATTCAAGCCTGCATTCGCTGCGGTGATGGACAAGAAATCATAGGTTAGCAAAGGCGCGGGGCTTTTCGGCTCTGCGCTTTTTTATTAGAAGGAGATGAGGGGTTGGTGGGAGAATATATAAATTTTATGAATGGAGAAAAGCATCGGATAACACAAATGACACTGGAGGGATAGTGATGACTGGGGTCAAATATCGTTGGGAATCTTTGGGATGCGGGGTCATTGACGATTTACCATATGCCTATCTATCGCAAACTCAACGAGATTATTTGTTCTGGCGTTTTAGGGGAACTTTGAGTGATACAGATGTTAAAAGACGAAGGGCTATCCAACGAAAAAATCGCTGACAAACTTTATATTAGCGTTCCAACTGTTCGTCTTTGTATTGAAAATTATGGCGCGGATGCATAGTGTTCTCAAATGCCATACAAGTTCAGAAATGAAGGAATTGTGGAATAAAAATGGAACCTCTGAACCGATAGCGGTTTAGAGGCACGGATACATTAATAAAGATGGAAAGAGAGATGAAATACAGTAATGAACAATATGATAAAAACTATTCTTTCGGAACTTTTTGACTTGCAAAAAGACCGCGCATCACTTGATGAAATTTCTGAGCGTATTCATTCCGGGGGTACCCTTAAGGGCACTAATATGTGCATACTTATGTTGGCAATTTTCATTGCTTCCATTGGGCTTAATATGAACAGCACCGCCGTTATTATAGGAGCCATGCTTATTTCTCCGCTTATGGGAGTCATCATGTCCATAGGCTATGGCATGGCAACTTATGACAGCGCCTACGTCAAGGAATCCCTCTTAAAGCTCATGTTTCAGGTTATGCTCTCGGTATTGACATCCGCTTTGTATTTCGCTTTTTCTCCAATCGACACTGCATCTGCGGAACTTCTGGCGCGGACAGAACCTACCGTGTGGGATGTCCTAATCGCTGTTTTTGGAGGATTTGCGGGGATTATCGGTAGCACGCGTATCGAGAAAAGTAATGTGATTCCCGGCGTAGCTATTGCTACAGCTCTTATGCCGCCGCTTTGCACGGCAGGATTTGGTATCGCCAGCCATTCGCCGAAATTTTTCTTCGGGGCGTTGTACCTCTTTTTCATCAATAGCTTTTTTATTTGTCTTACCACGTTCCTGGTATTGAAACTCTTCAAGATTCCGGCCAAGAACTATATATCTGAGGAAGTTTTTCGGAGGCAGCGGTGGGGGCTTACAATTCTTGGTGTACTCGTTATTCTGCCAAGTCTGTATATGGCATATCAAAGCGTGTCGTCCAATCTGGAGCAGGTACAGGTAAAGTCTTATATTGAAAAGAATTTTATTGCGAATGATGTGCATGCCGTATCTTATCGCATACTGCCGGAGAAAGCTCAGCTAGAACTGACACTGATTGGACGAAGTATCACACCGGAAGAACAGAAGACGTTTGAAGATGAGCTTCGTTCTTATCCTCGTTTGTCCGGTTTGAAGTTAAACATCATCCAAAATGATATGTCAAGTGCTGTTCGTACAGAAGATTTGCAGAATCTTATAGATACCCAATGGGCAAATGTTGGTAGAAATACATTAGCGGAAACCCAGGAAGAGCTAAAAAAATATAAGGAACGCAGCCTTCTCTACGCTCCCGCCTACCAAAGGGATATAAAAGACAAGCAAATCATGTCGGAAATACGTAAAAAAGCGCCTATCCTCTTTCCTCAGTTTGATGGCATCGTAGCGGCCACTGTTGCCACTGATGATGAAAAGGGGAAAACGGTCTATCAAAAGATGCTTGCTCTTGTTTCTTTGAAGACTCCTATGCACCCCGAGGAGAGTGAGCGGTTCCAAAGATGGCTGAATGCCGAAACGGGGATGGATGTCAATATAATGTATCAAGTCATGCCAACACCTTGATGGTGATGGTTGCGTTGCCTTCTATAACCATTTTTCAGATACCTCAGAGAACTGGACAGTAATAGCCCATGAGTATTGGAGTGACGAGTCCCCCAAAGGGCTGTCAGCGAATAATGAATTGCTGTTCTCATTCAAAACAGCCACATGGGGAAGAGGATGTTGTATAGACAGGAAGCTTTCATTTTACGCTTTATGCCCTCCCAACTGCTGGTTCCGCTCAATGGTCATGCCTCCAGCCTGGAGGTTTGCACCCTTTAGTATGGCATTTTTGCCGAACTTGTGCTTGATGGAAATCATGGCATGCTGGAGGGATTTTTCCTTCTGTTCCTCTTTGGCATCCTGCTCCATGGCATCATAGTCGGTAAAGAGGTCGAACTGCTCAGGTTTTTCCTTAGGCATATCTTCCTCCCTGATGACGTTAC
>DOYB01000253.1 GCA_003518745.1 Selenomonas sp.
CCGCCCGAAACCAAAATACTATTTGGGGAAATCTCTTTATAGATATGAGATTTTCCTGTTGACCTTGGCCCCAATTCGCACAGGTTGAAGTTGTTTTCTACCAACGGCAGCATGCGGGCCAGCAGCAGCCATTTGATACGATACTCCAAAGCCGTTGGCTCCATACCACTGGAACGAAGCAGCAGGTCTATCCACTCTTCTTTGGTAAACGCTTTACGTCCCGCCTTAAATTCCTCCATATCGACATGTGGCATCTGTATGGGCGTGAGCTTGCGGATGCTGATGGGCGTACCATGGCTGTCTTCTTCGACATAATCATAACTCAGCTGAACAATGCACCATATACCGCCACTTAGAAGGCGGTCATACTGGGCAGGATAGCTTTCATCTATGGGGATTTTCTTCAATCCCAGGTTGGAAAACTCAGCTTCATAGGTATCTTCTTTAATATTGAGATTTACAGTTATCTTATCAATTACCGTATAGTTGCTGCGCTGACGGAGCTGTGAAAGGATTTTCTGTGCTTCATCTGGGCGCACAAAATTATCGGCCAGGATTTTCTTGACGTTTTCTACGCCAGCTTCGATTTCTTCCTCATTCTGGCTGGAGCAATACATCCCCAACAGATATTCCAAAACATAGACGGGAACATTGGCCCCCTCTTTGATTTTCTTCGTCAAATCCTTGCGGACTATCTTACCCGCATAACACTCCTGAAGCTTTTTGTGCAGACTTTCTAATGCATCTGGCTTCTCATCTACCACTGCGCTGCCCCTCCTTAAAAGCCGAAATCACCAGCAAACGCCACATCTATTCTCATTTCCTGGCGAGATAGCTCGATATTGGTATCCTGGTTCATGATAACCAGGTAATATTTCTTTGTGGCATCATAGGATTGATTCTTGAACACAAATTTTACTTTGAAGATACGTTTCGCCGTGTCCTGTTCACGGGATTCAGCGGCGTAATTTTCTACATTGGTGATTTTCGCGCCGTTCTCATCTTCAAAATACAAAGCATAATTTACGGCCTTGACCGTATCGCTGACAGGAGCCGACTGCACAAATTCCATGTTGGTGATGAGGTTGGTAATCTTGTGCAGCATCGTAACTACCTTGATTTCTGCATTTTGAGTGTCCACGTGACCTTTTTGTGCATAGACCTCCACCACAGGCACGATGAGTTCCTGGGGCGACGAACCGCCATGAACATAGTTGAGACCCCCGCCTGGTGCCTTGAACACATTATGGCTCATGGGGAAAGAAACTATCTTCTCATCAGCATTTTCCAAGATTCTCCCCAGGGGCAAATGGCAAATACCATTGTCCTTCACAGCCTTGTTTGCCACGATATAACGGCGTTTCACGAGGCTTTCCTTATCGGCTACTCCCGCAATTTTGCCACTTTCCGTCACTGCATCCCGCTTATAGATAAAGCCGTGGTCGGCAGTGATGATGAAGTGCTGGATATTCGCCGTGTTACTGAGCAGCTTCACCATGTCAAAAATTTCCGTGATGGCCGTCTCACACGCAGCAAACACACTGTCTGGAGAATTTTCCCCCGCACTATCCACGCGGTCATGATACACATAGACCACCTGTCGGCCAGTGAATACCTGACGGCGTTCGTCCTTTTTCAGTTTCTTCAACTCATCAAAGGAAATGCAGGCATTATTTTCATTCACCTTTTGCAGAACGGCCTGCCTGCCCTTCATGTCAATGACATGCTGACCATCTACAAGTTCCTCGAAACTATCACTGAGTTCCAGCTTCTGATGAGGCAGCAATGCCAACATGCCCAGCCGCGTATAAGAAGGCAATACACTTATCATTGTATTGATATTCACGGTGTTTTTCTCATCGTCAGCCAGCTTCACATACAACTCGCGGGCAGCTTCATAGCGGAACGCATCCGAAATGATGACAACAGTTTTTTCTTTCTTGTACTGCAAATAATCGCGATAGAAGTGCGTCTGTCTGGGTAAATCGCCAAAATCTCCCTGTTCCGTCAGAACTTCATTCCAGGCAGGAAGCTGGCGACCCAGATATTCATTGGTATAGATATTTTCTACCAGTTCCCGCAAGTTCTCATATTGTTCTACACTCTCCAGTGCATCATAGTTCTGGTAAAAATGACGATAGGCACAATCAATCTCGTAATCGCTATCGACATACTGTTCCACAGCCTCCGCCAACGTTTTCGGCTCGGTATATTTTGCCCTACTGATGATTTGAAAGGCTTCCTTCAGCATATCATAGGCTACTTTTACCTCTTCGCCAAAGTGCATTCGCTCTCTCGCGTCACAAAGGGCAAGTAAATCATAATCACCTATCTTGATGGAAAGGTCTTCCGCTAACAATTTCTGGTTAATGTACTTCAGTAAGAATACATCTACACAGCGGAAAATATCACACTCCACCAAAACAGCAGGTTCATAGTCATTCAACAAATCAGCTACATGCAGCCCCTGTTCCACGGTTGCGACCAAATTGTCATATCCATCACGATAGACGAGGCTGTTCATCATGCCATCCAGGAAAGTCATTACGCTGCCTGTCTTATCCGTAACAAAATGCTGCCACTGGCCAGGCAATGCCTTGGATATTTTGCAACTGGCATAAGTCATCAGAAGTGTTGCCGCGAGCTTGGTCAAATTCGGCGTTTCATCAATATAACCGAACTCTTGCTGGCAAAGCTCCCAAAACACCGACTCCAGCTCATACTTGGCGAACTCCTGCAAATAGGTATTCTCCTGCAAAGAATCCGCTGTCAGCACCACTCGCAAAACTTCATCAAAAGAAGCCACCTTGA
>DOYB01000124.1:0-14853 GCA_003518745.1 Selenomonas sp.
GCAATGGATTTCGCAAAATACAGCACAAGCGGCGTACTTGCCGCATAGGCCACGGGTGACGCCGCAAACAGCACCGATAACAGCACAACAAGGGTGGACACCAGATTCTCACTTCTGGCAAATTCCCACCCTGCCATGCCGCTGGCCAATACAACATCAACCAGCAGCCAATATATAATTGGAATAGGTTTTTTCATACTACTCACTCATACCTCAATGCTTCTATAGGATCAAGCTTTGCCGCCTTTCTGGCAGGATATATTCCGAAGAAAAGTCCAATGCCAACAGAGAAGAAAAAGGAAACAAGTATGGGCAAAATGGTGATAACTGTGGAGAAATCACCAACCATCGATATTCCTTTCGATACGGCGCATCCTATGATTATACCTATAATACCCCCAATGACACTGATTACCACAGATTCTATCAGGAACTGCATCATTATATTGCTGAAGGTAGCTCCCAAAGCCTTCCTGATGCCTATCTCTCTGGTACGCTCCGTAACGGAAACCATCATTATGTTCATTATGCCTATGCCGCCAACCACCAGGGATATACCGGCTATACTTCCAAGCAGCAGGGTTATCATGGTGGTGGTCTGGTTCATGGTTTCCATGAGGCTTGTCAGATTGCGTACAGAAAAGTCATCCTCCTTGCCAGCCGTTATATGATGACGCTGACGCAGGAGTGTCTCGATTTCTGCCTGAACCTGATCCATCTTGCTCTGTTCGGAGACCTGTACGTTGATGGACTGGATATACGTGATGCCCAGCATTCGTTCCTGGGCCGTCGTAATCGGAATTATGACAACATCATCCTGATCTTGTCCCATGGAGGACTGTCCCTTGCTCTCCAAAACACCTATGACCTTGTAGGGCGAGTTGTTAACACGTATATTCTTCCCTACGGGATTGACCGACTCGAACAGATTAGATGCAACAGTTGGCCCGATAACCGCGACCCTGTTCCTTTTGTTTAAATCGTTTTCCGTGATGAAGGAGCCTGTCTGCACTGTGAGGGACTGTATGGCCATATATTCGGGAGTCACCCCCCGAACTGATGAATTCCAGTTCTGGTTCCCGTAAACAATTTGATAGGAACTGCTGACAGTAGGTGAAACATAATCGATGTTCTTGATTTTCTTGCCTATTGCCTCGGCATCAGAATACTTCAAGGTTATATTGGAGCCGGCAGCAGAACGGATACCGCCCCGGTTTGATGACCCCGGGGAAACAATCAGCATATTGCTGCCCAAGCTCGCGATGGAATCGGTGACGTTCTTCTTTACCCCCATGCCCACGGAGATCATGGCTATAACGGCTCCCACGCCGATTATGATGCCGAGCATGGTAAGCAGGGAACGAAGCTTGTTTGCCTTCAATGAGGTAAGGGCCATGTTCATGCTTTCACTATACAACATCCATGACCACGCCCTTTCCCTCATCCCGTGTAATCAATCCATCCCGGACCAAAAGCTGACGACTGGCACAGGCCGCGATTTCAGGCTCATGGGTGACCAGTATAATCGTTCTGCCCATCCCGTGCATCCGTTCAAAAATCTCCATTATCTCCTTGGTTGATTTCGTATCCAGATTCCCGGTGGGCTCATCAGCCATTATGATATGCGGATCATTCACCAGTGCCCTGGCTATGGCAACCCTCTGACGCTGGCCTCCGGAAAGCTCGTTAGGCTGATGGTCCGCCCTGTCAGCCAACCCGACAGAGTCCAGATAGTGATATGCCCGTTCCCGTCTCTCCTTCCCCCCCACTCCGGCATATACAAGGGGCAGCGCCACATTATCCAGTGCGCTGATCCGGGAAAGGAGATTGAAGTTCTGGAACACAAAACCTATTTTCTTATTGCGTGTGGCGGCAAGGGCATCATCATCCAGATTGGCAACCTCTTGACCATCCAGCTTATATGATCCTACAGTGGGCCTGTCCAGACACCCCAGAATATTCATCAGTGTTGACTTTCCGGAGCCTGAGGGTCCCATAAGCGCGGCAAATTCTCCCTTAAAGATATTCAGGTCTATGCCTGCCAGAGCCGCTACCTCCTGATCCCCAACCTGGTATAGCTTCTTTATGCCTCTTAGCTGTATGGTGATATGTCTATCATCCTTCATTATTAGTCACACCCCTACGCTCTTTTGGCGGCTCGCATTAGATTGGATGAGGGGGGCCTCCCCGACCGTTGTTTTTTTTTGCAGAGGATGCCGGAGCAGCCTTATAGGAAATGGATATCTCGTCACCCTCATTCAGACCTTCAAGGATTTCCACATATTCATCGCTGTATATCCCCGTCTTCACATACCTGTTTTCCATTGTCCTGTCAGGATTTACAAGTACCACATAGGAACCTGCCGCATCGGTTTTCAGGGCCGCGATCTCAACGCACAGTACATTAGGCTTCTCCGAGGTAAGTATCTCAACCCGTGCGGTCATTGCAGGCAGCAACAGATCCTCATCAGGGTCATCCACGTCCATAGTCACATAATAGTATATGACACTGTTGCTGCTGCTTGATGAGCTTGAGGATTTACTGGTGGTATCCCATGAGTTGTTGACATCCGTCTGAGATATCTTTGATACCCGAGCTGTAAAGGTTTTTCCGGTATAGGCATCGACGGTAAAGGTAACCCTCTGGCCTACCCTTACACTGCCAATATCAGTCTCGTCAATCTTGGCCTTTATCTGCTTAGAGGACAAATCCGCGATTCTCATAATAACAGTGGGATTATCTGAGCCTTGGGTTGCCATGGTACCCGCTGTTCTCGGTTCCCCCACGACTGTTCCGTCCATAGGCGCCAGAATGATGGTTTCCGCGAGATCCGATTCAGTTTCCTCAAGACTGCTCATTGCGGTATTGTAGTCATAAATAGCATTCTCCAGTTCCTCGTTGGATTTCGCGCCAATACTGTGCAGATATTGCACTCTTTCATACTTGGATTTGGTATTTATCACCTTGAAGCTGGCTTGATCCCGCTTTGCCTCATAATCCTTGCCGTCCAGAATCGCGACCGTCTGCCCTGCCCTCACTGTGTCATTCTCCTTGACCAGCACCTCCTTGAGACGGGCCGTAATCTTGGAGCTTACCTCAACGGAATTTACCGGCTCTATGGTACCTGTCGCGGAAACAGTGGCCTTCAAATCCATACGCCCCACTGTGACTGTTTGTATATCAGCCACCTGCTTTGCCTGCTGCTGGGACGCGTAGTACTGATATCCCCCATAACCGCAGGCTGCGAGAATCGCGCAGGCAATCCCAAGCTTAGCCCAAATATTGAGCTTCATTCCTTAGCGCCTCCTCCTGATTTTGCCATCCTTTCGGTCTCATGCTCTGGGGAAACAGATGGAACCGCCACAGATTCAGCTATGGCCTTCTTACTCTCCACGTTAGAAGCTGAAGTGCGTGCCGGAGCAGCTATCTTCTCTTCCATATCCTTAACAGCTGCCGCCGTATCCTGCCTGGCAACGGACCTGTCCAATTGGCCTGCCACCAAATGCTCATGTTCAGTCAGGCCTATTCCCATCGCATTTTCCACCGATGCCTTATACCTGACATAGTCATACTGTGCCATGATATGATTGAGCTGGGCCTCAGAAAGACTCTTCTGGGCATCCAGAACATCCAGCATTATGCCCTCTCCTGCTTTGTACTTCTCATTTGCTATAAAATAATCCTCTTCTGCCTTGCCGACAGAATCAGCAGTGGACTCCAGCTGCTTCTCAGCGCTTCTCATGCCATAATATGATTCCCTAAGCCCAAGGTCTACCTTTTCCCGGTCGTTATCGTAGGTCAGCTGCGCCACATCACGGTCAATCTCAGCTTCATCAACGGAGGCCTTTGTAACTCCACTGTCAAATATGGTCCAATTGGCGGAAATCCCCGCTGAAAGATTGGATCTCATTTTCCATGAAGCTGAGCTGCCGCCGCTGAGTCCTGTCCCTACGGACAAGTCAACACTTGGCAGGTAACCCGCCTTTGCGATCTTTATGGCAAGCTCCTTCTGCTCCAGACTGTACAAATCCATCAAAAGATCCTTGCGATGGTCATAGGCATAACTCAAGCAAGCCTCCAGCGGATCCGAAAACTTCTCATAGCTGAATACCTCTGTCAGTTCAAGTGGCTCAGTCCTGTCTATATTTATGTAGTTACGGAGAGTCGCGAGCTTGACTTCATAATTGTTGATAGCGCTGATCAAAGCATAACGGGCATTGGAAAGCTCAACCGTCGCACGAAGCACCTCCACCCGCGCCTTGCTGCCCG
Organism: Selenomonas sp.; assembly: GCA_003518745.1. Lineage (GTDB taxonomy): Bacteria > Bacillota > Negativicutes > Selenomonadales > Selenomonadaceae > UBA9786. Next base: position 4,271 of record DOYB01000124.1, read on the forward strand.
CTTCATAGAGCTGGTTTACATTCGTATAGTGAGCGTCGTAGTTATCCACAGCCTCCCGGCATACAGCAATAGTCTTCTGGGCCTGTACGGCATCATAATAGGCCTTTATGACACTCAGCTTAAGGTTTTCCCGTTGGCGTTCAGTCTTTAAATCAGCCGACTTCATCCCAATCTTCCTGCTCTCCACGGAAGCCTGATTCTTGCCCCCCGTATAAATGGGCATACTGGCAGAAATACGGCCGGAGGCTGATTCGGCATGACTGCTGCCCTCAGTCTTTCCGGTTTCGATACTGCTTCCGACTTTGATGGAAGGCCCATCCGCGCCTTTTGCTTTACGGTAAGCAGCCTCTGCCGATTCCTCTCCCTTTTGGGTTACACGCAGCTCCGTGTTTTGAGAAAGCGCCATATCGATGGCTTCCTGAAGCGAAAGCCTGGCACAAAAGCCATAATCCATCTGACAGCAGAAAAGTGCCGCCAGTACCACAGCTGTTTTACCGATAGAAAAACCTTTCATCTCGATTCCTCCAAGACAAGTGCTCCCGATACCGCTGTATATTCTAACATATTAAGTATACAGCGCAAACAAATTTATGGGTTCGTGATTCTCCGACAAACGTGAATTTCCGTAAACTCTACGCAACCAGAGTATCCGTAAATCATGAGAATATCATAAAAGCCTGATGAAAAAATCATAAGAAACTCAAAAAAAAACAAATGGATGCCCTGCTCAGGCATCCATGGAATTTCAGAGTGCAAGCAGTCAGTAAGCCGAGTTCTGTTCCGCAAAAGCGGCGACAATCATTTATCTGGACCTGCAGTTGCCTGCAGGCTCGAGCGACTCAACCCGGAAGGTTCCGCGGGCCGCATCATCCCTTCCCTATTTGGTCTTGCTCCGTGTGGGGTTTACCAAGCCAGCCAGTCACCTGACTGCTGGTGCGCTCTTACCGCACCGTTCCACCCTTACCTGATGGCAACGCCCCAGGCGGTCTTCTTTTCTATGGCACTGTCCCTAGGGTTTCCCCCGCTGGACGTTATCCAGCACACTGCCCTATGGAGCCCGGACTTTCCTCAGCTGCCTTATACAAACAGCCGCGATTGTCTTGACTGCTTTCACTGATGTTAGATTTTATCACCGAAGATATCCATTCGTCAAGGCTGACTGATGTATATTCCAATTCATCTGTCAAAACACCTGCCCATCAGTCCAAACTTACGGACTGAACTGCACCTTGACTACTGAGCCTTCATCCACGATCGCGTTGGGCTCAATACTCTGGCTCCTTGCCAGGCCAGAGCCTTCACTTTCGATGGCCAGTCCATTGGAGGCTGCTTTTCTGGAGGCCTCGCGGATACTCAATCCCTTGAAATCGGGAACCAATGTCTTGCCTGCGGGAATCTCAACCGGAGGCTCAGATAGCGGTTTAGGCTCTGCCTGCCCTTCACGCTTTACAGCGATCTCACCTTCAATCTCCACTGTCGTATCATCATACATAGAAATGTTGCCCGTAGGTTCTATATGACGATAACGCAAGAGCTGCGAAAAGATACGCCCTGCTATTGGCGCCGCGATCTGTCCCCCATAGAAGATGCCTGTGGGATCATCTATGGTAACAAGCACGACAAACTGCGGATCCTCAACCGGAGCAAAGCCGCAGAAGGAGGCAATATAGCGGCCATCCATATAGCCGGCGCCATCTTCCCTGATTTTCTGCGCGGTTCCTGTCTTACCCGCAATCCTGTAGCCCTTGACCGCTGCCTTTCCGCCGCCGCCCGTGGCCACGACCTCCTCCAGAAGACCAACCACAGTTTTAGCGGTTTCCGATTCAATTGCCCTGCGTACTTCTTCCGGCTTCGTTTCCATATAAATGCTGTTATCAGGATTTCGTATGGCCTTAACAATATGGGGCTTCAAAAGCACGCCATCGTTTGCGATAGCCGACATCGCCCTTACAAGCTGCAACGGTGTTACGGCTATACTTTGTCCGATAGCAGTTGTCGCAATGTCCGACTCCGCCATATCCTCCGGACTGAACAGCAATCCCGGTTCCTCTCCTGGAAGCTCTATACCCGTTTCCTCGCCAAAACCAAATCTCTTCGCATAGTCTATGATTTTCTCTGCCCCCAGACGCAAGCCCACAAGGGCAAAACCCGTATTGAGGGAGTTCTTCACCACATCCGTGAAGGTAACTGTACCGAAGCTTTCACCATTCCAGTTTTGTATGTAGTAACCTGAAACATAAACATGCCCCGGATCCACAAAAATCTCATTGGGAGAAACCACCTTTTCCTGCAGTGCCGCGCTTGCCACGACAGCTTTAAAGGTAGACCCCGGCTCATAAATAGAGGACACTGCTCTATTCTTCCAGATTTCCTGATCATAATCCCAGTATTTATTAGGATTGTATGTAGGTCTGGAGGCCATTGCCAGTACCTCGCCTGTTTTGGGGTCCATGACCACGCAGGTTATGGCATGGGGGCTTATAGAGGCCATTGCCTTGTCCATTTCCTGCTCTACTATGAACTGAATCGCGCTGTCGATAGTAAGCTCAATTGTCTTACAATGATCTCCCCTGTACCCATTTCTGGCAAATATGGAATCCAATATCGGACGTTCCCTGCGGTCTGTGTAGATAAATGACTCTGTAACCTCTCCCTTTATGTACTTATCAAGTGCCTGCTCGATTCCGTCAAGCCCCTTGTCGTCAGTTCCCACAAAACCAATCACATTGGCGGCCAGCATGTCATTGGGATAGTATCGCTTTGCCTCATCCCTGAAGCCCAGACAGGTGGAATACTGCTTTTCTCGGATCATGGCCCGCACGGCCTCATATTCCGAATGCTCCATACGCCGCTTGACCCAGACGAATCCTCCACCGGCGTCTATGCACTCCAGTATCTCCTCCTTCGTCTTATCAACCAACGGTGCCAAATCTTCTGCCACCGCCTCAGGATCCTCCACATGGCTGGGATCGATAAAGAGGGATTTCGTCATGGTACTTATAGCGAGTTCTCTGCCGTTACGATCAAGTATGGCGCCCCTGGGAGACTGTATCGCATAGTCCAGCCCAACCTGATAACGCATGCGCTCTGTCATTTCAGTTCCCTTCACCAATTGAATCCAGGCATAGCGCAACACCACAATTCCCATGCCCACCAGCAGAGCCACCACTAACCAGCGTATGTTAGTCTGCAGCTTAATACGATTCCTCTTCATCGAAAATTTTCACTCCACAATCTTAGGAACTATTAATAAATAAATTTTAGATTTGACTCGTCCTATCTTAAAAATTATTTATTGCCAGTTCCTCACTTCCTATTGCTGTTATCCAGAAGAGCCTGACGCAGCCTGCCCTCTATGGCAACAAGCTCCTGTTCCGCGGCTTGCCGCTTTGCACGGCCCTCCGCCTGAATGCGCATGGTCTCCTCAATGGTGGATATCAAATCCTCATTAACCTGCTTAACCGTTTCGATATCAACGATTCCACGTTCATTTTCCCTGGCCGTTTCCACCGTAGTCTGCTTCAGCATCTTCGCGTTTCTCTTCAAAAGCTCGTTGGTGGTATCAGTCACGGCCCGCTGCATATCCAGCACCTGCTGCTGACGGGAGAGGCCAAGGGCAATGACCATTTGGCTCTTCCAGAGTGGAATCGTATTGTAGATGGCCGTCTGAACCCTGTCAATGAGCACGCGGTCATTATTCTGTATAAGACGAATCTGCGGCGCGGTCTGAATCGCAAGGGTCTTGCTTATCTTGAGGTCATATACTTTTTTTTCAAAACGATCTACACTGCTTTCGAAATCAGCCACCACCTGTACTGCCATGGGGTCATTCGATGCAGCCGCCTCCTGACGAAGCCTTGGCAGGGTAACATCACGCATCTCCTGCAGCTTCTCCTCACCGGCGCGGATATAAAGCTGAAGTTCCTTGAAGTAGGCAAGATTCTTCTCATAGAGTCCGTCGAACATAACGACATCCTCCATCATCTTGACCTTGGAGCGTTCCAGCCCCCCCTGTATCTTGTCCACCTGCACCGACAGCTTCTCATAATCCTTCAGCATGTCCTCGGCCTTGGACACCAATGAACCCACAATGGGCAGCTTCTTGAAAAATCCGCCGCTTTCCGACGGTTCAAAGCCCTTCACCCGAGTCACAAGATCTCCAAGCAGTTCCCCAACGGGGCCTCCATCCTTTACCCTGACATGTGAAAGGATACTGTTTGAAAAATCCGCTATCTCCTTCTGGGCAGCCGATCCGAAGGTCAGGGAAGTACCGGTATCCATGAGATCAATCTTATCCTTGATTTCAGCTACTCTCCGCTGCTCCTCAGGGGATAATATCTCCACCTGCTCGGTAACCCTCGCAATTTCCTTCTCCGGCTCCACCTTCTCCAGAGAAACCGACGTGTTTTCCTGCTTCCTGCCCTTCATCAAATCCTCTAAGCTGAGCTCTGCCAAGGAAATCTCCTCCCCTACTTATCATCTTCCCTACAATACTGAACATAAAAATCATCCATCGGCATTACCAAATACCTGATTCCCTCAACGATACTTACAAACGTAGGAATCGTGGTCCAAAACAAAGCCGCGTACAGAAATCCCCAAAAGGTTTTCCCCTGATAGAACTTATGAGCGCCAAAAGTCCCAAGAAAAATCGCCAGCAGGGACTGGAGCACCTTGTGCCTTATGACTTCAGGCTTTTCCCCCGGGGGAATCAATGAATATCGGGAACCTCCTCCCATATATAAGGGCTGGGAGCCCTTACGGCTCTGTACTTCGCCGGAGTTCGTTAACTTTATACCTGTTTCCTTCTCAAGAGAAACGCGCATCCCCTCCATAGAGGGTTCCTGCTGCTTAGCCTCGGCGCGGGTCATTACTACCTCATTGGCGGGCCTTTCCAATGAGATTCCATGGGCATCAAGGTGCTGCTCCATGACAGTAAGCTCCGCGTCCGTCGTCATCATCTGGTCATTGAGCATTCGCTCGAACTGTTCCGCATAAGCCTCATCGAAGCCTGAGAGCGTTGTCTTCATCCGGGTCTTCAGCTCAGCAACCCTTTCAGTTGAAAGCTCGGTAGCCTCCAGCTCCTGATACTTGCGCACCAGACCAACGGCACGATCCTGATAGTAATCAATGAAGGGCTGGGCCGCGGATATCTTCTTGGGGTGCTTTTCAAGATACGAAAGCATGTTCCGTGAAATGTGCTGCATCCTTCCAAGCTGATTTACAAGCTCACGATCCTTTAGCTGAGTCCTTGCCTGCTCTAAGTAGCGATAATCCGTTATGGCCTTTTGATAGCTTTCTGCCAGCAGCTCAGCTTCCTCCTCCCGGATTCCCTCCAACTTGAGACTGGGCCGACGATTATCCCACCACGTCTTGGCATTCTGTCCGCCTATTCCGAGTCCCAGAAAAAGCAAGGTCATACCCAGCTTAGGCCATTCACCCGCAGCCATCCAGCCCCCTCCGGCCATAAGGGCAATAGCCATCACTATAAAAATGTATCGCAACGCATTACCCTCCCTCATATATATTTTTTCATGTCTTTTTCATAGTAGTAAATATACAGGATTGCAGGAAAAGAAGCAAGTTTTTCTGAAAAACAGATGAATTTTTTCTTTTTAGAGTCTTATTACAATATTTTTTCGGTACATGAACTCAGCCACAGGCCACCACATGAGACACCATAGGATTGCGTGAAGCACGGAACTGAAGGGCACGCTTATGATTCCCTTGGTGGTATTCTCCCACAGCCAACTATATGCATTGATTCCATCCGGTGGCATTACGATGGTCCACAGTATTATCAAAGCTGTCTCTGAGGCCAAATAGAAAAACAGTGGATTCCTGCCCAACGCATGGAATGGCCGCATAAAATATTGGACGCTCGGCACCTGCCTCATCAGCCACACTAGAAATGCCAGCACAACCATATCACCGCCCGCGTTCAGCAGCGCAAAGGGCGCCGTCCACAGTGGTTTTCCAATCAAATCGAAACAACTCCACAGAAGCCCAAGCAATACCGTGGCAATTCCACCGGCGAGAATGACACCCGCATTGGAACATTCGCTGCCTCCGGACTGCAATATCCTGCCGGCCCACACGCCTAATAGCATAGACGCCGCACTCGCGAATATCCCATACAGACCCTCAGGCTCGAAGGGAAATCCATAGCCCTGATATATGTGATCTGCCCCCGGAATAACATAATCCACTGCCAGACTTATATTGTGCAGCTTGTCAAAGGGGGCTTCGGGGGAATAAATGTGGAACCCTGCTGAGGAAAGCAGCAAAAGGCAGACCGCGGCAGTCAATACTCCCGCCTTACTTCTTAAGAACATGGCTATCCCCATGCCGAACATATAGATAAGAGCAAGCCGCTGCAATACCCCAAGTATGCGCCCATGGGTGAACACATCACCATATAGCCTGGAAAGCGTATATCCATCCGTCAACAACAATGCGAAGACCGCTGACATTGAATTCAACAAAAGTCCCAAGGCGAAAAGCATAATGGTTCGCTTCAGGATTTTTCCTGCCAAGAGCCCCTTTGCCCTGCGTTCTATGGTAAAGGCGGCCGATGCCCCCATGCAAAACACGAACCCCGGAAAGGCCAGATCCGGAATGGTTATACCCTCCCAAGGCGCATGAAGCATTATGGCAGGTGTAACCTCAAAATCCGGTATCGCGTTAACTATTATCATTATGGTAATTGTAATACCCCTCAGCATATCCAAGGCAATATTGCGCTTTCCGCTGTTCCCCGTACCACTGATAGCCTGCTTCAAAACCTACAACCTTTCTTCCATGTGCCAGAATGTGCTTTTTCTACAATCATAACTATCCTCAATCGCTGTAAAATTCTATATTTATGGCTGCTTTTCCTGCATTTTTTCAGATTTTTCGTGGTGTGAATAAATTCCCATCTATCTATCACTTCTTATTTGTCATTCTATGCGTTTCCCCAGTTTCTTAATTGCCTGCTCCATCGTATTCATGCCGGGGCTGCTCATCATCAAGGAAACAAGCTGGTTATATTTCCCTTGTCGAATAAGATTCCTTGCGGCAGGAGTGGACAGCAGAACCTCCGTCGCGCAAACACGGCCGCCTCCGGCAGATGGCAGCAGGCATTGGGAAAAAATACCCGTGAAGACATCCGCGAACCGATCCCTTATGGTATCCCTTTGATCAAGGGGGAACAGACTTTCCACACGCATTGCTGTTTCCGCGGCTCCCCGCGTATGCAGGGTTCCCAAAACGAAAATACCTGTAGATGCCGCTTCCAAGGCCATTTGCATAGTATCCGGGTCACGTATTTCCCCCACAAGTATAACATCCGGCATTTCCCGCAAGGCATTCCTGAGAGCGCCCGGAAATGAATGGAAATCCCTGCCCAATTCCCTCTGGCTGATAAATGAACCCTCGGAGGAGTGAAGGAATTCAATTGGGTCTTCAAGAGTCAGAAGATGCACGAAGCGGTGCGCCATTAATTCCTTAAGGAACGCGGCTATTGTTGTGGACTTACCCGACCCGGCACGCCCCGTCACCAGCGTAAACCCCTGCTGTGTCCGGAAGAGTTCCTTCAACCCCGTTGATGCCCCCAGTTCCTCCAGGGAAGGTATCCTATTGGGAATAAGCCTTAAGGCAAGGGCCATCACATTGCGCTGAAAATATAAATTGCCCCTGAACCTCCTATGATTCAGCTCCCATGAAAAATCCAATTCCCTGTTCTTAATGAGCCGTTCCCTCTGTGAATCCGTAACCATGATTTCCAAAACAGCAGAAAGCAATTCCTCCGTTACCTGTATATCGGCCCTTGGGAAAAGCTTTCCATTCCTCCTGTAAAAAATACACTGCCCCGGTGTCATATGCAAATCCGAAACGTCTTCTCCAACCGCCCATTCAAGTAGCTTCACAGGTTCAACAGCCATAGAGCACACGCCTCACTTCCTGTAAAGTGGTAAGCCCCTGCCTCGCCTTTTCACATCCATCCATAGCCATTGTCCTGAGTCCATGGTCAAGAGCCGCCCGCTGAAAGCCTTCCACACTCTCTCCGCGCATAATCTCCACATGCAGCTCCTCATTCAACGCAAGTATTTCATGTATCGCAAGTCGGCCTGCGAAACCCGTATCACGGCATTTTTCACAGCCAACCGATCTATAGTATTTCCCCGCCCTCGCTCCATGCTCCTTAAGAAACAAGCCTTCAGCGGAATCCGGCATTACTTCATAGACCTCCCTGCAGTACGGACACAGCCTCCGCACAAGACGCTGAGCGATTATACCCCTTGCCGTGGCAGCCAAAAGATATGGCCTCACCCCCATTTCCAAAAGCCTGAACAACGCGTTGCAACTGTCCTTCGCGTGCAGTGTCGTAAGGAGCAGATGACCTGTCAAGGCAGCGCGTATAGCGATCTGCGCTGTTTCTGTGTCACGAGCCTCACCAATCATAATGCAATCCGCGTCCATCCTCAACATGGAACGAAGTCCCGTGGCAAAGGTGAGACCGGCCTTTTCATGGACTTCTATCTGATTTATGCCATGAACCTGCTGCTCCACCGGATCCTCCAGTGTCATGATATGCCGCTCGGGAATATTAAGTTCCTGAAGGGCGGCATAAAGAGTAGTTGTCTTCCCCGAGTTCATTGGCCCCGTCACTATCAGCATCCCTGAGGGCGCATGAATGAGCCTGCGGAACAGTCTTTCGTTCTCCTCAGTCATTCCAAGCTCTTCTATGGCCCTAAGCTCCTGCCCCGCGTTCAATATCCTGATGACCAATGCTTCCCCATGCTGTACAGGCATACTGGCTACCCGAAAATCAAGTTTTTTCCCCTTATAGATATGAACGATATGACCGTCCAAGGGTTTCTGATGTTCGCTGGTATCCATCTTGGCCATAATCTTCAGGCGTGAAATCAATATGGATTGGAGCTTCGCTGAAAGCGGCCCATGACATTCGCAAAGGAGTCCATCAATACGATATCTGAAAAACAGGGCATCCTTTCGTGGCTCAATATGTACATCGCTTGCTCTCATATCCACCGCATGCTCCAAAAGCATATCCACCAGCTTCACTATGGGAGCCTGTTCTACTCCCCTTGCAGTGCCATGTGAGCTTCGCTCCTGCATACTGTGAACCACCTGATTAGCCACCCTGCTAAAAGATTTTTCCCATTCATCTGACATTTTCCCATCCCCTTTTTCCATAAGCAATTTGTCTCATTGAAAAGGACAAAAGTGCATTTCGTTTTCCGTAATTATACAAAATTCAAACTTGTTTGTCATTAAAATTTAATATATTTGTGTTTATATAGTATACATAATCTTTTTATAAAATATATATTTTTACATATTTTCTTTACATTATATGTATAAATATATATAATATAAGTGTGAGGTGAGGTAAATGACAACAGCAGAGCTTATAAAGCTGCTAAAGAAGAATGGCTGTACGTTCGTAAGGAACGGCTCTAATCACGATATCTACAAAAGCCCAATAACCGGAAAGGAGTTCCCGGTAGGCAGACATTCCTCGGAAGAAGTAAAAGCCCCTACACTTCACACCATTCTCAAACAGGCCGGTATCAAGCAATAACTGCCGATTACATAAAAGCAATCTCGTGGAAGGAGATGTACTCTATGAAATATGTGTATCCTGCTATTTTCACCATCGATAAGGAAGGTATTATTGTCACTTTTCCCGACTTGGATGATACTTTTACGGATGGAGATACGATGGAGGAAGCTTTTGAGAACGCCGAAGATGTTTTGAACCTTATGCTTTGGAATCGTGAAGAAGAAAAAAGGGATATTCCGTCTCCGACATCAGCAGCGAAAATCCATGTTCCGGCAAATGCTACCCTTGCAATGATCAAAGCCGATACGCTTGCCTATCGCAAACTCCATGACAAAAAGACGGTTCGCAGGAGTATCACCCTTCCAAATTGGCTTGATACGATAGCGAGGGAACGCAATATAAATTGCTCACAGCTTTTACAGAATGCGATTCGAAATGAATGCGGACTTAATGTCTGAAAAATTATAGGAGGATTCACCATGGAACGGGAAGAGGCTTTGGAATACCTGAAAAGCGTGAAGAAGTCACTGAACAACGATCTCCACATACTGCCCTTCAGCTACCGCCTGTTCACTGCCATCCATTGGGCCATCGATGCAATGGAGGAAGACAACGATAAGGATGAAACTCATATACAAAAGGTAAAACTCGAACGCGCCCTGGAATGCGCCGGAAGAGACTGGGCCGAGGCAATCAATCGCCTTGCGGCGCTCCAAGGCGACCACAATCGCAACGCAACCGCAGAAGAAGCCATCAACCGCTGGAAATCCGAGGCCGGATTGAATAAAGAATAACGAGGATAAGAGAAAGGAGGGCAGCGGAAATGAGAACACTGAAACTGCTGCTGCTCGTCCTGCTTTTGCCCGGAGGCATCGTATTTGGAGCAGCGGCCTGGCTGTACCGCAAATGGAAGGAAAGGAAAAGCATCCAATAGGCAAATCTCAAATATAATGTATACAAAGTTGAATTTCCCCGAAAACATAGTACAATATCAATTGTGTGTTTCAGAAAG
>DOYB01000124.1:15004-16675 GCA_003518745.1 Selenomonas sp.
ATATGACAAAGGGAATGGCGGCGTCCCATGCCGCTGACAAACGGCTTAAGGATGCGATTTTCGGAGCGAGCGCGGCTTGCCGTGAAGCCATCGAAAAGTACGGTGCGGAGAAGGTCACCAATGCCACCATCGGTGTCATGATGGACGATAATGGCAAGCTTGCCTGCCTGCCTACCATGGAGAGGGTATACCGCTCTATGGATATGACGGAGCTCATCGCATACGCTCCCATTTCGGGGCTCCCTGAATATCTGAATGCTGTAAAGGATTTAACCTTTGCCGACCAAAAACCCGAAGGGTATATCGGCGCGGTGGCTACAGCCGGTGGAACGGGAGCCATTCATCACGCCATTGCCAACTATACGGAAAAGGGAGACGCGGTCCTCACCTCTGATTGGTACTGGGGTACCTATAACGTAATCTGCGTCGAGGAAGGCTGTCGTCTTGAGAATTACAGGCTTTTCGATGAAAAACAGAATTTCAATATCTCTGACTTCACCGATAATGTAAACAGGCTTTTGAAAACTCAGGACTCCCTGCTGGTCATCATCAACACCCCCGCCCACAATCCCACAGGCTTCAGCCTCAGTGAGGAAGATTGGGACAATGTGCTCAGCCTTTGCAAGGAGCATGCGGCAAAGGGCAAGAAACTGAGCATTCTCGTGGATATAGCATATATCGACTATGCCGGCGAGAAGAACGAAACCCGCCGTTTCATGAAGAAATTCAGCAATTTGCCCGACAACATCCTCATCATGTTCTCCTTCAGCATGTCAAAGGGCTATACCATGTATGGACAGAGAACCGGCGCCCTGATTGGCCTTTCCTCCAGCAAGAGCGTTATTGATGAGTTCAACGAAATCAACAAATATACCAGCCGTGCGACCTGGTCCAACATAAACCGCGGAGCCATGGCTCTCTTGGCTAAGATTCAGCAGGATTCCGCGGCTCTCGCGCAGTTCGAGAAGGAACGGGATGATTTCTACCACATGATTCAGCAGCGTGGGGATATCTTCATGCAGGAGGCAAAGGCCTGCGGCCTTAACGCCCTTCCTTACAAGGGAGGCTTCTTCCTGTCAGTTCCCGCCAAGGATCCCGGAGCAGTCTGCGACAAGCTCCACGACGATCTGATATACGCCGTACCCCTTAAGCTTGGCGTGCGTGTAGCGGCCTGCTCTGTTTCTTCAGCGAAGATGAAGGGCATTGCGGAAAAGGTCAAGAAAGCCTTGGAAGCTGTGGAGGGATAAGGAAAAACTTTTCTTGCCCAAATCAATTAAATATGGTATCCTATTCATGTTAAATGCGTGGAACAGAAATAGTATGGTGCGTGAAGTGCTCAGAGAGCCGCCGATTGGTGCGAGGCGGACACGGAGCGTATCTGAACTCCTCTGGAAGCAGCTCCCTGAACTACAGTAGGCGGAGACGGAGACTGACCGTTACAGCAGTAGGATGTGATGGCATCCGTATGAGTGCGTGCCTTTGGCATGAAGTAGAGTGGTAACACGCAGGCTTGAGCCTTTCGTCTCTTTTGGGCGAAAGGCTTTTACTATGAAATCTTGGCGAACACAAGCCGAAGGCGCAGTGGGAACTTAGATTTCATGTAAGGGCTGACGAAAATCGGATGATTTTTCGTCTTGCTTATTTTGGAAGGAGGAACTTTAAGCAACTAGT